>JBBSFL010000035.1:0-16159 GCA_038238735.1 Fimbriimonadales bacterium
AGCCCGGGAACGCGGTCGATGACGTCGATCGCGAGGTGGTAACGGTCGATCTCGTTTCGGACGCACATGTCGAACGGCGTGGTCGTAGTGCCCTCCTCCTTGTAGCCGCGGACGTGGAGGTTTGCGTGTCCCTGGCGGCGGTAGGTGAGGCGGTGGATGAGGGTGGGGTAGCCGTGAAAGTTGAAGATGACCGGCTTGTTTGAGGTGAAGATCGAGTCGAAGTCGCGGTCGCTCAGGCCGTGCGGGTGTTCGATCTCCGGCTGAAGTCTCATGAGGTCGACGACGTTCACGACCCTAATTTTCAGGGCGGGGAGGCCCTGGCGGAGGAGAGCGACGGCGGCGAGGGTCTCGAGGGTCGGGACGTCGCCCGCGCATGCCATGACCACGTCCGGTTCGACTCCTCCGTCGTTACTAGCCCAGCGCCAGATGCCCAGCCCTTCGGCGCAGTGAATCTTCGCCGCTTCGATGTCAAGGTACTGGAGGGCCGGCTGTTTGCCCGCGACGATGAGGTTAACGTAGTCGCGGCTGCGAAGGCAATGGTCCGTCACCGAGAGCAGCGTGTTGGCGTCGGGGGGCAGGTAAACGCGCACGATCGATGCCTTCTTGTTCGCAACATGGTCGATGAAGCCGGGGTCTTGGTGCGAGAAGCCGTTGTGGTCCTGCCGCCAAACGTGGGAAGTGAGGAGGTAGTTCAGAGAGGCGATGGGACGTCGCCAGGGGATCTCCGCCGAGGCCTTGAGCCACTTCGCGTGCTGGTTGAACATCGAGTCGACGATGTGGATAAATGCCTCGTAGCAGGAGAAGAGGCCGTGGCGACCGGTGAGCAGATAACCCTCCAGCCAGCCCTGACAGTTGTGCTCGCTGAGCATTTCCATTACGCGACCGTCCCGCGAGAGCGCGCACTCGTCGTCCGGCTCTGTCTGCGCCTCCCAGGTGCGTCCGGTCGCTTCGAAGACTGCGTCGAGGCGATTAGAGGCGGTCTCGTCGGGTCCTACGAGGCGAAAGTTCGTCCTGTTGAGAGACATCGTGTCGCGCATGAACTTGCCGACGACCCGGGTTGCCTCCCCGAACGTTGTCCCCGGCTTCGCAACTGGAACACCGTACTTCGTGAAGTCGGGAAGCTTTAGGGGCTCCAGCTTCAAGCCCCCGTTCGCGCTGGGATTGGCGCTCATGCGCCGCTCCCCTTGCGGGGCGGTCGCCGCGTACTCTCTGCGGAAACTGCCATCCGCCTCGAAAAGCTCCTCCGGGCGATAACTCTTCATCCAAGTTTCCAGCAACGCGATGTGCTCAGGCCGTTCCATGGTGGCTATCGGAACCTGATGGGAGCGCCAGCTCCCCTCGGTCTTCTTGCCGTCGACCTCCTTTGGCCCCGTCCAGCCCTTCGGCGTCTTCAGCACGATCATCGGGCACCGGGGCCGCTCGACGGAGCCTTCTTCACGAGCGCGCCGCTGGATATCCTTGACCTTTCGCACGACGTTCTCCACCGTCACCGCCATCAGACGGTGGGTCGGCTCCGGGTCACTTCCTTCCACAAACAGAGGCTCGTAGCCGTACCCAATCAGTAACGCCCTCAGTTCTTCGTCGCCGATCCGCGATAGCACCGTCGGACTCGCGATTTTAAAACCGTTCAGGTGCAGGATGGGAACGACCGCGCCGTCGCCCTCGGGATCGAGAAACTTGTTGCCGTGCCATCCGGTCGCGAGCGGCCCCGTCTCCGCTTCGCCATCGCCGACCACGCAGAACACCACGAGTGAAGGATTGTCGAACGCCGCGCCAAAAGCATGGGACAGCGAATAGCCTAGCTCGCCGCCCTCATGAATTGAGCCGGGCGTATCGGGCGAAGCGTGGCTGGGGATACCGCCGGGGAATGAAAATTGACGGAACAGCTTGCGCATCCCCTCCGTACATTGCGTAATCTCAGGATAGACCTCGCTATAGGTTCCTTCCAGGTAGGCGTTCGCAACCATTGCAGGCCCCCCGTGACCGGGACCGCAGACGTAGATCGCGTCGAGGTCGTGGCGCCGGATAACTCGGTTGAGGTGCGCGTAGATGAAGCTCAGGCCCGGTGACGTGCCCCAGTGGCCCAACAGGCGCGGCTTAATGTGCTTCCGTTCGAGCGGTTCGCGCAATAGGGGATTGTCGAGCAGGTAGATCTGCCCCACCGTCAGGTAGTTCGCCGCGCGCCAGGAGGCATCTATGCAGCGTAGCTCGGCGTCGTCTAGTTCGAAGGGGACCATCTCTCGTAGGGTATGCATATCTTTCAGCATCATTCGCTGGCGGTCATAAAGGTTTCGGTATCAGTGCTTCGCTGCTCTCCACAGAAGAACTCATCGCCGGTCTAGAACAAATCGGTGCCGAAACCCAACCACGCGCGGGCGTTAGTGGATCGTGAGGCACCCAAACGTTTATATCCTCATCTACGTTACGTCGAGCTGTAGCAAAAAACAGAAGGGCCCCGAGAACGGGTCAACGTAGCTGCAATGGCGCAATCCTAGCGGAGGTTGACACACGTTGAGATTGGCGCTTGGACGCCTGAGAGACAAGTCTGGCGTTCGGTGTCAGTCGGATCCCTGACGCACGAGGCGATGCTGGACCCGTCACCTGAAAGCCGGTCCGAACGCGATCGCACATGTAGACGTCCAAACCCGCTGTCGCGGTAACGAACAAAATAGGTAGTCGGCCGGGCGAGATTTGACCGTCGCGGTGCGCAAATTCACCCTTCGCGAACCGTTCGAGTCTAAAAGACAGTTGGTGGGTCCGTTCCAAAGCGTTTCGTGGCGCAGTGCGCCATGCTGAGAATGTGAGCCCCATCAAGACGTCGCCATCCCCGCTCTCGAGCGTGGAAGCGCTCCGTCTTCCTTTCACCGTGCTCTGCGCGGCGTTTCTGGCGCTCTCCTACGTGCCGGGGTGGTCTGTCCTCGCGCTCGTTTCCGTCTTGCTCGGGGCGCCGTTCGCGGTAGACACGGCTTGGCAGTCGCTCCGCCAGCGGAATCTCGACGTAAACCTCCTCATGGTCCTGGCGGCGGCAGGCGCCATCGCAGTTGGGCAGTCGCGGGACGCCGCCGTGCTGCTCTTCCTGTTCAGCTTATCCACACTTTTGGAGAGCATCGCGATGGCCCGCACGAAATCGGCGATCGCGGGGCTCGTCCGCCTTCGCCCTTCCCAAGCACTACTCTTGCGAGATGGCAAGACGGAGAGCGTGCCCGTGGAATCGGTGGAGATCGGGGATCTGGTGCGCGTGCCGGCATTCGAGTCGGTTCCGTTGGACGGCGAAGTCGTCGAGGGCCAGAGCTCCATAGACGCGAGCGCGATGTCCGGGGAGGCCGCACCCGTCTCCGTGGCGGCTGGCGCGGCCGTCGTGGGAGGCACTCAGAACCTCGATGGCGTGCTCTTAGTGCGAGTTTCCGCCGTAGTTGGCGATAGTGCGCTCGACCGAATCGTAGACCTCGTTCGGGACGCCCAAGACAACAAGGCTAGTGGCGAGCGAGTGAGCCAGTGGTTTGGCCAGCGCTACACGGCCTTCGTGCTTGTCGCCTTCGCCGCCTCGTTCGGTGTTCGCCTCGCACTGGGCGAGGTGGGTGGCACGGCGTTCTACACTTCCCTAACCCTCCTCGTGGGCCTAAGTCCCTGCGCGCTCGTCATCTCGACCCCCGCGACCACACTCAGCGCCCTGACTTGGTGCGCCAAGCACGGCATTCTGGTGCGGGGCGGAGAGTACATCGAGCGGGCTGGGAACGTCAGGATCGTGGCCCTGGACAAGACGGGCACTCTCACAGAGGGACGACCGTCCTTGCGGGCGGTCGCCCTCGAAGAGCATGCAGGCTCCATTTCCGAATGGAGCGCAGGAATCCCTATGAGCAAGAGCGTGGGCCTCGCTCTGGGCCTTGCCGCCGCCGTGGAAAGAGACGCGACCCACCCCCTGGCGCTCGCGGTGGTCCGCGCGGCTGAAGGTCAAACGCACCTAAAGGCTGAGGGCGGTCGCGTAGAGCCGGGACTTGGTATCTGCGCTAACGTGAATGGTGAAACCGTGCTCGTTGGAAGCGAACGGCTCCTCACGGAACATGGGGTGGCAATCCCGCCGACCCTACATCTAGCCATCGACCGAATGCGGGCCGATGGCATGACGGTGAGCCTCATGGCTCGTTCCGGCGCGATCGCCGCCCTCGGCTTCTCCGACTCCATTCGCCCGGAAGCGAAGGGTTTCATCGCCAGTCTAAAACATCAGGGCATCCAGAAGACTGTCATGCTGACGGGCGACCGAAAGGAAACTGCCGACGCCATCGCGGGAGGTCTGGGACTTGATGCCGTTCGCGCCGGTCTGATGCCGGGAGGCAAGACTGAGGAAATCCGATTGCTTGCTAAGGACGGGGAGGTTATGATGGTCGGCGATGGCGTAAACGACGCCCCGAGCCTCGCCGCAGCCTCGGTCGGTGTCGCGATGGGCGGCCTGGGAAGCGACGTCGCCTTTAACGCCGCCGACGTGGTCCTTATGCGCGACCGCCTTGACTCGATCTCGGACCTCATCCGATTGGGCCGCCGCACGAGCGCGACGGTCCGCTTCAATTTCATCTTCGCCGGCGCGATGATCGCGACCCTCGCCTTGACCTCCCTCACCGGAAGACTCCCGCTCCCATTCGCAGTCGTCGGCCACGAAGGCTCGACCGTCCTTGTGATCCTCAATGGACTGAGAATGCTGCGTGGCCCCGGCAGGCCCGCATGAACGAAGGTTTGACCTCGGCCGAGGCGGCCGCACGACTCGCGCAGTACGGCCTAAATGATGCGACAGCTAAGCATCGTCCCGGTCCCATCGCGCTAATTCTTCCGTTCTTCGCAAACCCGCTCGTGATGGTGCTTCTCGCGGCAGCGGTCGTTTCAGGATTCCTCGGGGACCTTACGAACGCCTCCATCATCGCCGTCCTCGTTGGCGCCAGCGTTGCCCTCGATACGCTGCAGACGCTCCGCTCGCGTGCTGCAGTCACCGCGCTCCAAAGCAAGGTCGCGCCGACCGCCACAGCGATGCGCGATGGCAAATGGAAGGTCATTCCCCGAAAGGAGATCGTCCCTGGGGACGTCGTGCAGCTATCGGCCGGAGACCTCGTTCCGGCCGACGGAGCGCTGCTCACCGAAAAGGACCTTCATGTCCAAGAGTCCGCGCTCACCGGCGAGTCCATGCCGACTGAGAAGGAGGTCGGCACCGGCGATGACCGGGAGCGGGCCTTCCTCGGCACCTCAGTGGTCAGCGGCGCCGCAACGATGCGAGTGGAGAAGACGGGCGCGCAGACCTCCCTCGGCGGGATCGCGGCGCGACTCGCCGAGAAGCCGCCGGAAACGGAGTTCGAGCGCGGCCTACGCACCTTCGGCGGCCTCATCACGCGCATCGTCCTGCTCCTCATCGGCTTCACGCTCGTCGCGATGCTCGGCTTCCAACGCCCGCCGCTCCAGTCGCTGATGTTCGCAGTTGCCCTCGCGGTCGGACTCACGCCCGAGTTCCTTCCGATGATCACGACGATCACCTTGGCGCGCGGAGCGATGCGGATGGCGAAGAAGAAGGTCATCGTGAAGAGCCTCGCCGCGATCCCCAACTTCGGCAGCATGGACATACTCTGCTCCGACAAGACGGGCACCCTCACAACCGGCGAGATGACCCTCGCACGGCGCCTCGGCCTCGACGGAGCGCCCAGCGAAGAGCCGATTAAGTGGGGCCTCCTCAACGCTGCCAACGCGAGTGGGGTCCCAAACCCCCTCGACGCTGCGATCCTTACTGCCACGAACGCAGAAGAAGGCTGGACGAAGGTTGATGAGATTCCCTTCGATTTCGAGCGCCGCCGCGTCTCCATCGTCGTGGAAAAGGCGGGTCGCCGTGTTCTAATCGCCAAGGGCGCTCCTGAGAACGTCTTCCAGGCTTGCCCCAACGCCACGATGCCCGAGTGCGTTGCGCAAATGGGGAAGGAAGGCTTCCGCGTTCTCGCCGTCGCCATCAAAGACGTTCCCGAACAAAAAGTCTATGGCGTCGAAGACGAAAAAGACCTGCAGCCCGTCGGCCTCCTCGGCTTCTTCGACCCCCCGCTCCCCGACGCCCTCGAAACGATCAAGGCCCTCAACGAAGCGGGCGTCGACCTCAAAATCCTCACTGGCGACAGCGACGCCGTTACCACCCACGTCTGCGCTCAGATCGGCCTGGACCCCGGAACCATAGTTCTCGGAGCCGAGATCGAGAAGCTCAACGACGACGCGCTGAGGGTGGTCGCCGAAAGAACGAACGTCTTTGCCCGTGTATCGCCCGCCCAGAAGAACCGCGTTATCCTCGCCCTGAAGGCCCGCCATCACGTCGTCGGCTACATGGGCGACGGCATCAACGATGCACCTTCTCTCCACACCGCCGACGTCGGAATTTCCTTCGCCAGCGCCACCGACATCGCCAAGGATTCCGCCCAGATCATCCTCGTCGACCGTAGCCTCGAACTACTCCACGAAGCTGTCATTGAGGGCCGGATGGCGTTCGGCAACGTGATGAAGTATCTGCTGATGGGCACCAGCTCGAACTTCGGCAACGTGTTCAGCATGGCCGGGGCTGCTCTCTTCCTCCCATTCTTGCCAATGCTGCCACGGCAGATCCTCCTGAACAACCTCTTGTATGACCTTAGCCAGGTGACGATCCCGACCGACAACGTCGATATTGCCTACACTAAAACGCCAAAGCGCTGGGACATGCGCCTCATCAAGGCGTTCATGCTGATCGTCGGCCCGATCAGTTCCCTCTTCGACGTGCTGACGTTCGTAGTCCTGCTTCATTTCTTCCACGCCGGGCCCGCCGAGTTCCAGACCGGCTGGTTCGTCGAATCCCTTGCTACCCAGACGCTCGTCATCTTCGTGATCCGGACCCGCGCCCTTCCCTGGCGCAGCCGCCCCAGCACTCCCCTGACTTGCACCGTCCTCGCCGTCGTCGCCCTGGGCGTTGCCCTACCCTTCCTCCCGTTCGCCCATGTGTTCGGCTTCGTGCCCCTTCCCCTTGCCTACTTCGCCTTTCTCCTACCCGCCACGTTGTTCTATCTCGCCGCTGTCTCCCTTGTGAAGGGCCGCTTGTTCGCGAAGTACGACGCACCTACCGCTTGAGTTAACGCGCTCGATCGCGTCGGTGGTCGGCTATTCCTGAGATGGGAAGCGACCTCTGCCCGATGTCTCCGTCCGCAAAGGACTGGAAGGTCCCAAGGTCCGTCGACACAGACCTTCTGAATCTACGCAATACGTGGTTGTTGCCTTACAATGTTCGATAGCGCACTCCCTGCCCAACCGGGTCTTCCCGTATCTGCGGGAGGCGCTCGGAGCGTGAACACGCTGGTGAGGTCGCGAATTGTGCGGATTCCAAAAGCGGTCTCGGGCGCTGCCCTTTCCCGGCAATCCAAGTGCTTAGTGCAGGGAACGGCGAAGCGTTTTAGTCTTCCCGCTTAACGCCGCCCCGAAGGTAACTAGATTAGGGTAAGCGCTCAGAAGGCGTCCGATAAAAGGAGCCCAAGAAGGGCTCATGGCAAGCGTTGAGAAGAATTGTGCTGCCCGGATTCTTCCTTTGAAATGAGAATTCCAGGCTCTGCCATAGACATGTGCCGAAGATTCGAGTGAGACCCGATTTATTCCGGCCTGGAGGTTGGAAATCAAGGAATCCCCTAGAATTATTCCGGACTGAATCGCCATGCTTATCCCCTCCGCGATAACCGGATGGGCTTCTCCTGCGGCATTACCGACCCTAAAGATGCCTTGCTCGTACAGGGGACGCACTCCGGGATTTAGCGGGCCAGAAGCCAACACACCGCCGACTGGCTTTGGCTCTCCGAGCCGCTCTGAAAGACCCTGAATGCATTGCAGGATGTAACGACTCACACTTTCACCGGCTGATCGCATTTGAGCTCGTTCTCTACACTCTCTCAGAACGTCGCGTCGGATACAACAGCTAAGGCCAACAGTCTCCTCGTCGACGGAGACAATCCCCCCGTAACCCCCGGGAAACGCGAGGAGGGCCATAAGATCAGATTCAAACCCGGCCTTTCTGAAGAAGAACTTGAAAGCCAGCAAGTCAGAGGAGCGGCGTTGGCGCGCAGCTTGAGTCGGAAGTGAACTGGTCTCCCAAGACCCGTGGGCTGCGAGGACGATGGGGGCGGTTAGGCGCAAGCTGTGGTCACCACTCTTGATATCGCAGGTCCACGAGCCTAATTCATCCCTTTGCTGAGAAATCACTTTGTAGGGCTGGAAAATTCTTGCGCCTCGAAGCTCGGCCGTTTCTAGTAACAGCGGATCGAGAGCACTTCGGCTGATGACCCGCCCCGCTTGCCTCAATTCTGTCGAAGGCATTTCAGCGATCACCTCTATCTGGCGGACAAAGACTCCGACACGCTGCACGGCTGGGCCGGAAATCGCGGCCACTGTCTCGCCCAGCCCCATCGCCTCCAGAAGCGGGATAGTCGTCGCAGACACGAATTCTCCGCAAACCTTCTGTCTCGGAAATGGACTCTTTTCGACGATTGCCACCTTGAGACCAGCTTCTGCAAGACAAAGTCCGACAGTCGAGCCGGAGGGGCCTCCCCCGATCACGAGGGCATCGAAGCTCGTCACGTGGTTCGGATCGCCTTGAAGACATGGCTGAACGGAAATACGAACCTCTCTTCCAGCCTCCAAGCCGCGTCTTTCGGCCAAAGAGAGGAAAGTTGACAATCACGAAATCCCGCGAGCACACTCACGTAGGCGTCGTGGCGAGTCACATCATTGCATCCAAGAGCCCAAAGCATTCTGCTGCTAGCGAGGGCAAACCTGGATCGTCTGGGCTCGCAAGCTATGAACATATCGGTTTTGCCGGCAATCAGTGCCAATAACTCAGAAAGGTTTGGTACTTGGAAGTGATGTAAAAACAGGTTGGCCGTAATAGCGTCAAACCGATCACAGTCGCCTAGGTATTCGAATACATCCGCGGCGATAGGTTCGCATTTCCAGGCGACGGAAGAGTATGCGGTGCGCGTGCTCTCAGTTAAGAGCATCTGTCGATCCACAAGCGTGACGCACTCTGCGGATCTTCCTTTGAAGCGACGAGCGACATTCAACGTGAAGGTGCCGTCGCCGGCTCCGATATCTAGAATTCGCTTAGGCGACAACTCCGCCAAGCTCGACGCTATGATGCGAGCGTGGCCCATGACCGCGTTAATCCTCGAAAGGTCCCGACGCGAATGTTTTGCCCGGGGCTCATCTGGGCTGAGAGAATCTAGAAGCTCGGGCAGGACTTGACGCTCTCCGTTCATCGCTCAAGCCTTCGTGTGGAACGTAAAGGTTTCCGCGACTAGCCCTGGACCGAAAGCCATGGCACAGCCCCGTTGACCGGAAATCTTTCGATCCAAGATCATCTTGAGAACAAACATCACGGTCGAAGACGACATGTTTCCGAATCGTCGAAGCACCTCATAGGAGTCGGCGAGAGCTCCTTTCGGCAGGTTCAGGCCCGCTTGGACTGCTTCTAGGACGGAGCGCCCTCCAGGGTGAACAGCCCAAACATCGAAGTCTGAAACCGGACCTCCTCCTAGTATCCCCTTGGAATCCGCACTCAAGGCTTCGCGAATGGCGCAAGGGACTTGGCCCGACAAAAACATCTCAAATCCTGAGTCTCGGACATTCCAGGTTATGAGGTCAGAGGTTTGCGGAGCGAGCAAAGCGGAGAAACTGTCTAGACCTATTCCGTGGGGCTCGGCGGTTATCAAGCTGGCCGCGCAACCGTCGGAGAACAGAAGGAAAGAAAGGAGTTTTTCCAGATCGTTGCTTTCCTGCAAGTGAAGGCTACAGAGTTCTAAGTCCACCACCAAGACTTTCGAGATGGGCTCTGAACGGACTATATGGCGCGCGGTCTTCAACGCATTGATGGCAGCGTTGCAACCCATGAACCCGATTGAAGTGCGCTCAACTGAATTGGGAAGTCCGCACAGCTCGACAATCTGCAGATCGAGGCCCGGAGCCGACATGCCGGTACAGCAAGTGACGATGAGGTGCGTGATCTGATCTCTCTTATCACCTAGATCAAGCCCCTCGATGGCCTTTCGGGCAAGTTGCGGGGCGAATTTCTCGAACGTCGCTAAGCGTTCGCCCGTCGTTGGAAAGTCCCCACGACGATAAAAATCTTGACAGTCGATGCACTGTCCGCTTGAGTCCGCTGCAGGCTGCAACACAGAATATCTGTGCTCGATTCCCGACATGTCACTCAACCTCTTGAACAGGCGCGAACTCCGTGCATCTTCCGCCAGCTGGTTGGTGGCATATTGCACGAATCCCGCATGGGCATCGTGCTCGGGAACTGCCGTCGCAATCTGATTGACGAAGGCAGTACGGGTCATGCTCGTAGGACTCGGAGGACCCCCGCTTCGTTCCCGTAAGAAGTCGGACTGGTCCACTGCGGGAGGTCGCAAAACGGTGATTTGGGCAGTCGGGTGACATTGAGAGGTGGCGGCCGGACAGGCCAAACCGTTGACGTATGGAATCGAAACCTTGTCGGCGATTCCTAGATGTGAAGGCGCAACGAGGACATTACCGGATCCGTCGAACGTGATTGCCGTCGGAGAATTGAGGCCAGTGCCGTTCACAAAGACGTCCACGAAAGCGTGGGTCGTGGCGTTGTAGCGCAGAATCTGATTGTTGATTTCGCTTGCTACGTAAACGAGGTTGCCTGGGCCCACCGTCATCCCAAGAGTGCCGCTCTGGGTACCGCCCGTGTATGAGCCAAGGAAATTGCCCGACGAGTCGTGTCGGTTGACGGATTTGCCGAAGTAGCTGCTGACGATCAGTTCCGTCGCTCCGTCAGCCATCGCCATCGACGCAAGGAGCACCGTGATCGAAGCCCGTACTAACTCCCTTCTCAAGAAAATGGAAAAACCATGCCGCCCATTGTCTGGGATGCATGGCTTGGAAATCTGATCGGATGTGCTCTCTTTAAGAGAGCGTCAGATGGGCCGCTCGATCTCGTAGTCGAATTTCAGCCGGAGTTCGTCGAGGCCGTTGGCGACGACGGAGCCTCGCACCTTCTTGCCCCAAGGCAAATCGAGAACGACCGCCGTTCCCGGGGCGATCGTCGATGCATACTCGACCTTGGCTCCCCGGGCGGAAAAGTCCTTTAGTCGAGCGATACGGCCATTGACCGCGACCACACACCCAGAGTGGTCGAGCCACCGATCGTATTGACGGCGCTCCGATTGCTGAAAAATTCCCATATCATCATAGCCTGCACGAATTGTGCCGGAGGACGGATCTCAACAAATTAAGATTCGAAGCGTGGGAGGAGCACTAGGTGCAAAGCGTCACGCCAAACAACATGTGCTAAATGGATCTACTCAATCGGACGATCCCAGCCAACTAGATTGAGCCCAAGATCTGCCGGCGTGACGGCCTGGTTATAAAGCCGGACATCGGCCACAAGCCATTAAGTGGCTGATTATGTGGTCCCTTGTCGAATTGGACGTTGCCGATCGAGACTCCCGGAGCAGCGCGATCGTCGAGGCGAGCGAACGGCCGGATTCTCGTGAGTTGATGTCCTGAATCTTTCCGTCGATCCAGAGCCTCATCTCTCCGCTTGCGTCGTCCAGCGAACCGACCACATGAGTCCATCGATGGAGCGGAACCGAGGCATGAACGTGAACACCCTGGATGTGTTCGTTCTCCACGGAGAAGTACACCTGTCCGTCGCCGAGTACGCTGAGATGATAAGGGTCCAAACCACTGCGGTCGTCGCCTCGAAGGACAATCTGGGCTCCAGGTCCCAGAGGGACGTAGGAGTTTAGCCGGACCCAGCAGGCGACGGTGATGGATTTTGTGAGGCGGAGAGCCGGTCCCCGAGCATGATCCCGCACAGGCGTCCGTCGAAGCTGAAAGCAGTCCCCCCGGGGCACGCAACGGCACCGGTGCCGGGTCGGGGGCGAGCATATAGGCCCCTGCCCTTTACCTCGATTCCTCCATTGAGGTCGAGTTGAAAAACCGGAATAGGCGGACTTGGGCTAGTGATGACCAGAGCAGCAATGGCAAAGCTGATCATTGAATTCTCCTCCGAGGATTTAACGCGAGGCGTGCGCCCCCGTTATGGCCGACTGCATTGGATACAAGGATCTCGGGCACAATGCGTCCCGCTGCTGCTTTGTTTCGAGATCTCTCGCTACCTACGACACCCTCGAACGGCTATCTCTATGGAGGCAATCAATTACGCCTTTGCGGCTTCTTCTGCTCCTACTGCCGACATGGGAACCACTCGGATTCTGTGAGCCCTCGAGCAAATCATCTCGCCTTCTTCGAGGCGCACGCCGTCGGCGTTGGCGACGTGCTGCTCGGCCCCTAGTAGGCCTTCCTCGCGATTCTGCACGCGCGATGTGTAGATCGCAGCGTCCAGCAGGAACGCGACGCCCCTTACCGAGCCAACCTGCGCATAGATGTCCGCCAGGGTGACCGTACGGCGGAAGGGCCATCCAGTGCCTTGGGGGCCGCCGAAGAGCGGGTGGAAGTAGGTGAATAGGGCTTCTTGCACGCGGTGGGCGACCTGGTCGGCGTCGGCCCGGGGGTCGGTGACCAAGCTGATCTCTGTCGAAAGGAAGACATAGTCCGGCTCCGCGACATCGAGGGTGGCGGTAAGGAGACGCCGCTCGTCGAGATAGGCGTAAACCTCCGCGACGGTCTGAGCGGGAATCCGCAGGTCCGCCGGCCGGGGCTTGTTTAGGTCGCCGCTGAGCTGGGGGATCAAGAGCACTCGCACCGTCCCTGGTCTAACCAGCGGCTTTCTCGCTCGGCTGGGGTGGGTGATCGGCTGAATGCAGTGAGCCCGACCCACGCCGGAGGAAGCCTTACCGGCGAGGAACTCGTAGTCCTCCGCGGTGACCGCACGGTTGCGGATGCGCAGAATCTCGCGGGTGCGCATCTTCGCGCGATCCAGCGTTTCCTGGTCTCGGCCGCCTGTGGCGATTCGGGGATTAATGACATCGGCGATGTAGGGTCGCGCCGACTTCATGACGGTGACCTTGCCCTCGCGCACATTGCCCGTCGTGCCGCCGCCCACCCGGTAGGTCGAGAAAACGACGGTGAGACCCTTCTCCGGCACCGCGCCGTACTGGCGGCGATTTCCTTCGGGCTGAATGATCGAGGGGCCGAGGAGGACTTCGCCGGTGAGCGAGTCGAGAACGAAGTGGCGGTCCTCAGGCTTGCTCTCGCTAAAGTCTGCAACCGGCATCCACTCGGTCCATTCTTCGAATCCTTGACCCTGGGCGCCGATCAGAACAACTTCGCCGGCGCGGAGATCGAGAACAGGCTTGTAGGCCAGTTGGAAGACCTGGCCGGGCGTCCCGTCGCTCTGGCCTAGCGTTTCGAAACGGATGACCGTGCTGTTGGACGCGGCAACGGTCCCGCCGATCGTTCGTGCCTCTAGGGCCGTGATCTCGGGCGAAGTCTCGTAGCGATCCGGCCGATCCTGATCGATTCCGCGTGGCGGAAGATCTTCGGCATCGGTCGTGTAGCGAACGCGAACCCAATTCGCAGACTTGCCCGCCATCACCCGGGCGCGGAGGCCCCATGGCATCGCTAGTTGAATGACCCCGCTGCGGTTGAAGCCGAAGGTAGTGTCTTCGACGACTTCAAGCCGGTCCCACCGATTGGAGATACCGTTCCAGACTTCCCAGACCTGTGCCGGATAATCCTCGTTCAAACCGACAGCCGCCGCCGTCACGCAGTCGGCCGCGATCTCGACCAGGTTGCCCGATACGTCGTTCTCGAATCCAAGATAGAAAGCGTCCCCGAACACTGGGAGCTCGGAAAAGATGCGAAAGGTCTCGTCTTTGGCGGTGTAGGTGCGCGGCTTTTTGGCGTCGTCTTCGCCCGCGTCTTTGGCGGTCAGGGCGAAGGTCTGGATCAATCCAGGCCTCACGAGCCGGAGGTCCATCTCGGTGGTGAACTCGATCGCATCTTCCGTTTCGGTGCGGAGCGTCGCGGCGACTTCGCCGGTCGGGATTGTCATCTCCTGGGCTTCGCCCTGCGCGGTGTCCTCGATGGGCCGGGAGAGGAGGAAGCGCAGGTCGGTACGCGCCGGCTCGGGCATCTCGAGCGAGATGCCGAGCATCTCGAGGAACTTGATGTAGTTCTTCTCGGGAACTTGGTTCAGGCGATAGAGCGCCATCTCGGTCATCGAGGCGAAGAGCTCGATGAGGGTGACGCCGGGGTCGGAGACGTTGTGGTCGGTCCACTCCGGGCAGCGGAGGCCGATTTGGCGCTTGACGTCGTCGACGATGCTCTGAAACTTGCGTGTATCGAGATTCGGGGATGGCAGCGACATGGCTTATTCCTCTCCGGGGATGACATAGAAGGGGAACACGAGGTTGCGCTCCGAGTTGGTGGCGGGGATTCGGTAGTTGACGGCAACCATGAGGCGGCCCTCATTGTAGGGATCGGGCTCGGCCTGAACGTCGAGCACCTGGATTCGCGGCTCCCACCGCATGAGGGCTTCCGTGACGTAGCGACGGGCGAGACCGGCGGTTCCAGCGTCGTTGGGGGCGAACATGAGGCGGTGGATGTCGCAGCCGAACTCGGGACGCATTGGCCGCTCGCCCTTTCGGGTCATCACGATCATACGGATCGCCTCTTCGACGTCGTGCTCCTGATGGACGAGCTCGATGCGGCCACGCGCATCCAGCCGGGGCGGAAACTTCCACCCCGAGCCCAGAAAATCCTTGGTCTCGTCCAACATGCCTCTCGCGAATCTCTCCCCCTCAATTTAGCAGGGTTTGAGGCTCAACGCAACAGGGGCTCGCTGAAGCAAAATTTGAGTCACCTATGCCTTCCAGCGAAATCCGCCCGCCGGAGCGCCACCTTGTATCCTGGATCAGCATAACCACAGTTGTTGATTTTTGCCCGTTGCGGGGCGGTTTTGAACCTGGCACCTGGGGCTACGTGGACTCATTTCACTGACTTCCCGGATCGTCGAGGAGTTGTTATTCGGGAGTCGGGAGTCCGAAGGTCTGGGTTTGTCTTGTCGCTGTTGCTTCACATGGGGCCACCGCTTTGCCACCCCAGGGTGGCTTGCCGAATTGACGCCGATGTTGATTCGGCCGTTCGGATCACGTGCTCCACCGTCCGGAGCTGACGGTCGGGGGGGGGGAATTTCACGTTTTCTCTTTCATAGGTGCTTACCCACGTTGGCAATGCGGCAACGCATTCGCGCGGAGTGCGCGGGGGCTGCGTTGGGCGGCTGGCAAGTCGGTCGACCGGCCACATTTCTTAGATTCTTTCGAGCCATGTCACTACGTGCCCGAAAGCGGGTTTTTGTCAACCTGGGTCTCGGAGAACGCGAATCGTTAGTACCTTGGGCTCGGGCGTTAGCCGCGCTCCACGGGGCGTGGCGGGGCATCGGAGGTTTTGGAGGAAGAACTCCGCGATCCCCTCCTCCAGCATCCGCTTCTTTCGTCGGTAGACGCTGAAGGTCAGCTCGTTGGCGTGGCCTGGGTCGTGGTGGGTGACACGTTTGTTCTTCGCCTCTCTGGGCATTGCATGGAGATACTAGCTTAGCAATGACCGTGAGTTGGCATCGTGGTTAGCTCGGGCGTGTCCCCTGGTGATTACGAGTGGGTGGCAATAGGCCCGAGCGAACCACGCCACCCCTCGCCCTTGAACAAGCTTGGGCAGTCACCCCTGCCACCCGTCGATAGAGGTTTGAAACTATCCAGCACATTCCTGAAGCAGAATACGAGCAGCGTAGACAGTTTCTCGACCGACCACGTGGAGCTCTACGGCTACGACAATTCGCTCGATTATTTGACCGACGCGAGTTACAATAACGGAAGCACGACGACAAGCTGGTCGTATGACGCGGCGGGAAATAGGAACGACGTGACTGCCGTGGACAATCTGAACCGAGCCACCACCATTGGCGGTGTAAGCCGAACCTACGATATTCTAGGCAACACCCTTACCAAGGGGAGTTCCACGAGCTACACCTGGGACGAGCTCAACCGGATGTCCAGCTCCGCCACCAGCAGCGCCACGTGGGCCTACACCTACCGCGCCGACGGCATGAGGGTGAAGAAGTATCACACCTCGGGCGACTACATGCTCTACGCCTACGACGGCCAAATGCCGATCGAGGAGTTCACCTACCACGGCATCTGGCCGTACA
>JBBSFL010000036.1:0-15887 GCA_038238735.1 Fimbriimonadales bacterium
AGGACCCGAACTGGGGCTATCCGAAGCATCGGGACACGCGGAGCCGCGACTACACGATCCGCGACAACTACATCGGCAACATTCCTGGGACGGTGTTTCATATCCGCGCGACTTCGGGGGCGACGCTTACCGAGAGTCGCATCGCGGGGATTGGGCAACTCTTTCGAGAGGAGACGCCAAATCCGAACTTGGTCTTTAAAAACAACTTCTTGTCGACCAATGACCCCGCCTTGAAGGATCGGTGGGTGGCCTCGAATCAGGTGGATGTTTCTCCGCAATACGTCTCCTTGCCCTCCACGATGAAGCCGAGCGGACTGCTTGAAGCCGCTCCCGTCGACGCCCGTGAGTATGCGCAGCGCTTCGACGTGACCTGGAATCCGTTCCCGTCGGGCGATGCGCGCCGCAAGGAAGTGGAGTCGTTGGCGCCCTTGCCTTTGAAGGGCGGAAAGGATCCTTTTTTGACCGCCGACCGGGTTCGTGGGCGTCGCTACATCCTTGTGGACGAGTGGGGGCCGTACGATTTCCGACGTCCGATTCTCCGGCCCGTGAATCCGACGCAGGTCGCTCCTGGGGGAACCCAGCGATTCGAGATCTTGGGGCCCCGGGGATCTTGGAAGCTGGTTCGCTCCACGGGGGCCGTTTTGAGCGCGAAGGAGGGCGCGGTGCCAGGGAGCGTCGACGTAACGATACCGGCAGGACAGACGGCCTCTCTCGACCTGGTTCTGGAGTATCGGGGTGGGGAAACTGTGGATTATCGCGGAATAACTACGCCGCGTGGGCAGCCGATGCGGTTCGGCTTCGAGAAGTTCATGGCGCCGATCGATTGGGATGTGCGGTTCTTCCGTTGGGCGATCTCGGAGGATCCCGCCGATCCACATGCTTCGCCAAAGGACATCGGGCAGGTCTTCCAGACTACGCCGATCTTGGAGAAGAAACTGGACCGCCTAGACCTGGCGGGCTCTTCGCTGCTCCCAGGTTTGCCGGCAGATCACTACGCGATCCAGGCATCCGGGACGTTCACGGTTCCGGCCGGAGAGTACGAGCTGGACGTCACGACCGACGACGGGGCGCGCGTGTCTGTGGACGGTCGAGAAGTGATCGGAGACGCCTGGCACTATCAGGGACCGACGTCTTACTCGGCGGTTTTGCACTTGGACGGCAGTCAGCACCGGGTCACGGTGCAACATTTTCAGATCGATGGTTATGCGGTCCTGAAGGTGGAGTTGAAGCCTCGCAAATAGTGCGGGCAGACACTCGTGCCTTCCCCCCACAAGTACGATCATCTTGCAGGGGAGGGGTTCACAGCTCGTCAGCTATTGAGGTTAGCCACCCAAATTCGGTTTCATTTGTTGCCAGCCTCCGCCGCCTTGCGTTGGATCGACGTTGTTCGGGTCCATGCGGTTGGGGTCGTTCGGGTCGGCTTTGTTGGGGTCGGTATTGCCGTCGGGTGCTTGGTACAGCTGGCCATTGGAGTTCATCCAGTAGTTGCCGTTGGCAGGCAGGGTCATCGGGGGGCCACCTCCGGGCGGAGTGAAGCTACCGGTGCCTCGGATGTACTGGTCGAAGTTCTCGACGCCCTTGTAATCGTTCTTCTGGTGCTCCCAGTAATTCTTCATGATCAGCTCGCCTTGCTGGAGAGAGGCTTTGCGGGCTGTCTGACTGGCATCAAACGAGACCTTATTGATGAGCTGGTTGTATTCGGGAGTGATGGAGGCGGTTTTCAGGAAAATCGTGGCCTGCTTGATGAACTGCGGGTTATTGGTCAGTTGACCCTCCGGGGCCATGATCGCCTGGACCGAGAGGTACCAGAGCTGCGCTTGGGAGTAGGGGTCCTGAGACCGCGTGGAGTCGAATTTCGCGATGATGATGCCTTCCTTTCTCACGCCGTCCTCGGTGACCGAGATGTGTTTGATGGTGACATCGGCGCTCGGCTGCGATCCTTGGATGGCAGGGTAGCTGCTCGCGACCGCCTGGTTGTCCTCGTCGATCACGCGGTAGTCGCGTAGCGTTGGCGCGGATCCCAGGATTTGGTCGACCGCTTCGCTGCCGTTCCGATACGCCTTTCCGGTTTGGCCCGCGGGGCTGCTGGACCAGCTTCCGACCACCTGCGGATAGGAAGCCATTCCGTAGCTCTTATCCGGCGTATGGACGACTAGCTGGACGGCGGGATAGGGCAGCTTCCCGAAGGTCGTCCACTGGATCTTGTCTTCCGCAACCCAGCCGGTCGGCATGTAGTAGGTGTAGGCGACCATGTTGCCTTGGCCCGGGTCCGTGACCTTGTGGGCATCGAAGACCAGGCCCTTGTCACCGGCCGCGGCTGGTCCGGGGAGATTGATGGGCCCCGGCCCATTGCCATTGGTCCGGTGCATGGGCAGGGGCGGCTGGCTGCAGCCGACGAGGGCGACAAGTGGAAGCGCGAAAAGGAGCGCTGTCGGTTTCATGGGGTTAATCTACAACCTTCCGCATTCGAGGCTCAAGACCCGGTGCTATTGACCCAGGCGGAAGGCCTAGGACCGCCCGATCGGGGTCTGCGTATTGGGGCGTTACCGCGTTGCGGCCCTGCCATACAATTCTGATGGCTTGGGCGGTGCTGAGATGGAGGTGGTTGAAAAGAAGCAGCGCGTCGCGCGGACCAGGACCAATTCCAGGGCCCTAACGCGCCAAGACCGCGATGCCCTTGCGGCGACTAATTGGGCGGTAGCCTCAGCCAATGAGATACCCGGTCGTCCTAGCGAGCGCTTCGCCTCGGCGGCAGGAGCTATTGGGGCATTTGGTGCCCGAGTTTCAGGTGGCGATGTCGGAGATCGATGAAGCGGACTTTGCCGACCCTGACCCTTGGGAGGCGGCCGAGAGCATTGCTTCGGCGAAGGCACTGGATGTCTCCGCGCGCTATCCCGATGCTTTGGTGATCGGGGGCGACACAATCGTTGCCTTAGAACTGGAGGGTGGGATGCGGCAGCTCGGCAAGCCGCGGGATTGTGACGATGCAATCGCTATGCTTTCTGTGCTTTCGGGGCAGCGGCACGTGGTGATCACCGGGGTTTGCCTGGTCTCGCCGGATGGCGGAGCGACCTTCAGCGTCACCACGGCGGTACGGTTTCGCACTCTGTCGTCGTCCGAGATCGAGATGTATGTGGAAACCGGCGAGCCGATGGACAAGGCTGGCGCCTATGCGGTGCAGGGCGGCGCTGCCGCCTTCGTCCTAGAAATGGAGGGCTCGCTAAGCAACGTCATCGGGTTACCGATGGAGGCCCTGGAAGAGGCGTTGGAACGCTTTCGGTGAGTTCCTGTTTCCTGCACGTAGTTCGGGCCCCCGAGGGGGAGTCCGGAGGCATTCCACAGAGACAACAGAACCGAGTGATCACTACAAGCCGCCACGAACATCGACCAGGCTGTACTCAACTCTCGAACCTGCGGCCCGCCGTGAGTGTCTTGGAATGAAAAACTTCGAGCAAAAACAGAGGTTTGCCCTAAAGGAGATCGAGAAAGAGGCCACTATTAATGCCTGGGCCTGAATTGGTGGCCTTGGTACGGAGTCGCCCACTATGCCGTTAACTATCGGAGGAATCACCGCGAGCGTCGCGCTGATCGCCGGCATTATCGGTGGAGTGGACCCGATTGCTTCCCTGTGGCGCGCGTTCCTGGCGTTTGTACTTGGATACGTTCTTGCCGCAGTATGGTACGCCATCTTCGGGAGATTCGGCCTGCGGGCTGGAGACTTGAAGGCGGACGAACCGAGTGGAAGCACGCCCTAGCATCTGGAGATTTCAAGGAACGATATGCCGCTGTCACCCGAAACACTGAAGAAGGCTTGGCTCGATTTTAAGGTCTACAAGGACCCGGACGCCCGCGCTGATCTTATCAATCACTACTCGTACTTGGTCAAGATCACGGCCGGACGGCTTGTCACCAGCTTGCCCGGTGGATTGGATCGCGAAGATTTGGTGGGCTCGGGAGTGATCGGGCTTATCAAAAGCGTCGACCAATTCGATCCGACTCGCGACGTCAAGTTCGAAACCTATGCAATCGCCTTGATTCGCGGCGCGATTCTTGAGATGCTTCGCGATGAGGACTGGGTTCCTCGATCGATTCGTGAGAAGCTTAAAGCCCTGGACCGAGCCATGATGGCGCTCGAAACCGCGAACGGCCATCCGGCCAACGAGCGCGAGGTCGCCGAATACATGGGCGTCTCGGTCGGCGAGGTCAGCGAGTTGATGGTCCGCATGGGCCGCACGAATGTTTATTCCCTCGACGATATCTTGGGAACGAGCGACAGCGACGACCACATCCACTTCGTCGAGCTAATCGTCGACGAGAACTCGAACACCGGCGGCGAAATCGAGGGTCGAGAGATTCGACGGATTTTGGCGGCGGGAGTAGATCGCCTACCCGAACGAGAGCGGCTCGTCGTAGCGCTGTACTACTTCGAGGGTTTGACATTTAAGGAAATCGGCAAGGTCATGGGCGTTAGCGAGTCCCGCGTCTACCAGCTTCACACCCAGGCGATGACGCGTTTGCGCGCGTTTATGAAGGCGGAGGGCGGAGTTCAAACTCGCTAGGCAGTTCGATGGCATCAGTGGATCGCGTCCAGGCGGTGAGTCCAGCGAACCTTTCGGCTTCGCTGCCTCACGTTCGGCTTGATCCCGACCGCGAACCGCACTCACCGCATCGCGATGGCGAGGAGCCTGAAGAGGCCCACGACGTCTTGGAACTCCACGCCGAAGAATCCGCCCCGGTTCCCGAGGCTCTTATGCCTGTCAGTTTGATCGAGTACGACGGCTTGGACCTTAGCGCTTAAGGCGCGAGGGGAGCCCTGAAGGCGCAGGAATGTGTGCGACTGAGGCGCACCTAAGCCCTTCTGTCCAACATACAGTTCCTGGCACGTTTCTTGTTGCTCTGGCGTTGAAAGGCTAGGCTCGAGGGGCGATTCGGTCTCGCTGGTAAGCTCTTGCCAGAATATTTACCGGGGAAACATGGATTTGAACAAAAGGATTTTTAATGTCGGATTGCCGATTCTTGCGATGGTCGCCGTCGGATGTGGCGGTGGTGCAAAAGGCGGAAATATCGCCACCGTGAACGGTGACGCGATCGGAAAGGACGAGTTTTACAAGGCGATGGAGATGAAGAATGACGCGACGGTCGTCGTCAATCCTCAAAATCTCCAGTCCACTGGGGGCCAGATTCCTCCTCAGGCCTACGCCGGCCAGCTCGCCGATGGCAATATCGGTTTTGAGACTTTGAAGCAGCTTGTCGAGCAACGCATTATCCTGCAGCTCGCCGCCGATCAAGGCGTTTCGCCGACTTCGGCCGATGTCAATAAGGAAATCGAGAATCAAAAACGGGATAATCCGGATCAGCTGAAGCAACTGACCTCGCACGGTTACACGTTGGATTTCATTCGCAAGAGCATCGAGGTCGGCCTGGCCCAGGAGAAGCTTGTCACGCGGGGCATCAAGATAAGCGACAAGGACGTCGACGATTACGTCAAGGCGACTCCCGAGGATCCGCTTTACTACACGCCCGAAGGCGACTTGATTCAGTACATCGTCGCGGCGGATGCCAAAGCAAAAACGACGATCGA
The DNA here is from genome assembly GCA_038238735.1 of Fimbriimonadales bacterium. Taxonomy (GTDB): domain Bacteria; phylum Armatimonadota; class Fimbriimonadia; order Fimbriimonadales; family Fimbriimonadaceae; genus JAFDWR01. Next base: position 5,582 of record JBBSFL010000036.1, read on the forward strand.
TCAGGAACTCGGCACGGGTAAGCAGTTTGCTCTCGTAGCGGCCCAGTACACATCGGATCGAGGCGCCGCTCAGCGGAACTACCACCTGTATGGAAACGGCGTCGATCCAGCTCCTGTGACCCAGATCGAACCCAAGGTTCTCGACATCATCAAGAAGCTCGCTGAAGGCCAGCAGTCCGGCTGGTACCCGCAGGGACCGGGATTTGTGAAGTTCTATTTGGAGCGCCGGGTCAAACCTCAGAACAAGACGGTCGACCCGATCATTCGGGAGAAACTGGTTAGAAAGTTGGCCCTGATCGAGGGCAGCCGCGGAATCAATCTCGACAAGCAGAAGCTCGAGAAGCTCAAGTCGGCGAAGGTCGTGGTCACCGAGGAGGCCCTGAAGCCTTACTGGGATCAATACGACAAACAGCTTAAGTCGGCGGCTACGACCCCGACGGCAAGTCCTTCGGCGGCTCCATCCGCGAGTCCAAGCGCTCCGGCGCCGAGCGCCCCAGGGAAGTAGGCGCACAAAATCAAAGAGCCTCTCGCCTTTGACGGGAGGCTCTTTTTGGATGTTGGATATCGGATATCGGATATCGGATAACCGATCACTGAACTGTCCCGGCTGAAGCCGGCAGTCCTGGGCTATCTTGCGAGCTTCGGGCGGCCGAAGAGCATGTTGATGAAGAGTCCGACGCCGGCAATCGCGCCCACGAAAGCGGCCACCGCCGCAATCCCTCCGAGATAGAGCCCGATGGCGGAGGCTCCGACGATGAGGCCGGCGATCGCCGCGGCGGCGAGGACGAGCTTGCCGAAAAACCGCTTCCGGACGTCTAAGCTCCGGGCCAGCGTGAGAACGTACGCTTCACCGCAGTTCGCGCAAACGATCAATTCAAGTCCGTTCCGGTGTCCGCAATGAGGACATGGAATCTGCCGGCCCAGCGCGGGTTCCTTAGCGATTTCCCGGCGCCATCGTTTGACTTCGTACTCTTCGACGCGAAAGGTGTCGCGCAGGGACCGATTAGAAACTTCGTCCACTTGCCGACTCAAAGCATCGAGCGTTTGAGTAGCGATGCCGACGGCGTGGCCCTTCATCCCGTGGTCATTTAGGCGGCGAGCGATTTCGAAGAGCACGGGCACGTTGTCGGGCCTCGCTACGATCGCCTCATAGGCTTTCTCGAGACGAGCGGTATCGATCGCCCGCAACTCCGCCTCCTCCAGCTGGGTGGAGGCGTACGGAAACAGCCCCATCACGGTGAGCGTGACGATCAACACGACCATCGGCACGGCCGGGTGAATCGGTTTTACGGAGAGCAAGACAAGCACCAGGATCACGCCCAGACCCACAATGCCGGGGATCAGCGGGAGGTCGCCGTCGATCAGCTTGTACACCAACAGCAGAAAGGCAATTCCCAGCACGACGCTTGTCGTGACTGCGATCAGGAGTCCGCCGATGCCTTCCCAAGGATTGCCCATAGTTCCTTCCCGACGCATGCCTCCGCGCGGAAAGTTCATAATCGCATATCGCGGCGCTGCCGCCTAGTGGCATGGCCGTCAAACCCTTGATCAATTCGAAGAGCTCTGCGGATCGCACCTGCCTGCGCGTGGGCATTTTGGGATTCGGGACCGTGGGCAGCGGCGCGTATCGGATGCTGCAGGACAATCGGGAGGCCATCAATCGCAAGATCGGTATCCCCGTCGAGGTAGTGCGGATCGGGATTCGCGATGAGACCAAGCTTCGCGAATTGCCGGCATCGCTTTTCACGACGGATTTGGATTCGATCGTGGAGGACCCTGGCGTCGACGTGATCCTTGAGCTAATTGGTGGCGTAGATCCGGCGGGGCGGCTGGTGGAGCGCGCCCTTCAGCTTGGCAAAAGCGTGGTGACGGCCAATAAGGAGCTGATGGCCAAGCAGGGCTCTCGGCTTGTTCACTTGGCCAAAGCCAACGGTCTGGACCTTCACTACGAGGCGGCGGTCGGGGGCGGAATACCTCTCGTCCAGCCTCTGAAGCACCAACTCGCGGGCAATGACGTGCTTCGAATGATGGGAATCCTGAATGGGACGACCAACTACATCCTGACCCAGATGGCAGTGCTCGGCGAGGAGTTCGATGATGCGCTCAAGGATGCTCAGAAGCACGGCTACGCCGAAGCCGACCCGACCAATGACGTGGACGGATTCGACACCTGCTACAAGATCGCGGTGCTTGCCTCGGTCGCTTTTGGGAAGCAGGTTCCAGTAGAGGGCATTTATCGCGAGGGAATCCGAGGCATTGCGAAGGAAGACCTGCACTATGCGGACGTGCTTGGCTTCGTCGTGAAGCTCCTCGGCATTGTGGAACCGATCGGAGAAGACCGCGTTTTGGCCCGCGTCCATCCGACCCTAGTTCCAAAGTCGCATCCGTTGGCTTCCGTGAACGGGGTTTTCAACGCCCTCTGGCTAAAGGGCGACTTCGTCGGTGATCTCATGTTTTCCGGTCGTGGTGCGGGCGGCGATCCGACCGCCAGCGCGGTGATCGGCGACCTGATCGACGTTGGCCGAAACCTGAACGCTTCCGGTTCAGGAAGCGCCATTCCCTACGAGAGCAGCATCGAGACGTTGGGGATCGAAACTCTGGAGACGAGCTACTATCTGCGGCTGATCGTGAAGGATAAGCCGATGGTGCTCGGCATCATCGCCACCATTTTCGGGAGGCACGGCGTCTCTCTGGCCGCGATGGAGATGCGGGTGCTCGATCCCTCCCAGGACCTCGGCGAGATCGTGTTCTTGACCCACCGCTGCGTGGAAGCAAACTTCCGAGCCGCCGTCACCGAGCTTGGCGAGCACGACGAAGTTGACAAGGTCTGCGGCTGGTTACGTGTGGAGGAGCCGCAAGCTTAGGTTGCTGCCTCGCAATCGCTGCACTTCAGGGGGAGTTTAGGTCGCGTACGCAGGCGCGATTGGGATGGCCGAGCCGACCCATTTGTCGATAACCCCCTCTGAGGAGCGCAAGGGAAAGAGCCGAAGCCCCTGCAAGTGGATCAATTCGATCCTTTGCGTCACCAGCCTTACGCCGGTCGCACTCGTCGAAGTTAATGCATGTTGAACCCGGACGCATCGTTGCGTCCGGGCGAATCGTTCAAGCTGAAGGCTGCTTCCTGATCCGTCGTCGGACGAGGGCTACGACACCGAGTCCGACTCCAGCGAGCACACTTGGCTCCGGTACGGCTTGGGCTGTGCCGGTGATGAAGCCGTTGATGGCTGAAGTCTGTCCGGGGTTGATTGCGACGTTGTTGAGGTTTAGTGTAAACGTCCCCGTCGAGGTTGCGTTGGCGAATGTATAGGTGTGGGTCGAGTTCGCCCCGAAGTTGATGTTCACACCGCCGGCGGAGACGTTAACGACTTGGCCAAGCACCGCAGCAGTGAACGACGTGCTCCCCCCGCCAGCAATACCGGTGGGCGTAGTAAACGTTAGCAACAAAGTGAACGTGTTGCCGTTGTAAAGGTGCGATTGCCCCGACAAACTGAGAGAACCGAAGTTATTGAGGTTCGCGCCGGGATTCGGATTGCCGCCCATAGCCAAGAAGCCGCCGGCCGAGGTGCCCGAAAACGTGGATCCGGAATAGGTCAGTCCGAAAAAGGTATTGCTGTTCGCGGCTGCCTGAGCGTTAAACCCGGCCATCGCATTCCCGGAGACAGTAAATTCATCAGCAGAGGCAAGGGAAGCTAGAAGTAGGGCGCCCATACCGACGCCTAGATATTTAATTGACATAATCTCCTCTCAAAACAAAACCCGGGCGAACCCAGTTAAGCGGTACGACATAAGTGTACGTTAGATTGTTCAGGCCGAGTGACCGCTTTAACACGTTCAGACTCCTCTTGTCTCCTTCTCGATGTCATTTAAGAATAGGATAAGACAGGCTCCCCAGAGTCAAATACAGAGAGGCGGCGTCGGATAGTGGTCGGTGAAAACCTGGTAACGGTTCCCGCGGGAATCGAGCGGGCACGGGGATAATAGGGTCTTCAGGGGTGGGGGACGCAATAGCCTACGTCTCCAAGTGCGACCTCAATCCATGTAAGCGGGCGCGATGGGATGTGCGGACCCGACCCACTTTTCGATGATTCCCTCAGGAGATCGGAGGGGGAAAAGTCGCAAGTCGTGCCAATGGACCATCCGGTCCTTAGCGCGGACGAGTCGCACCATGGTCGAATAGGGTTGCCCCGTATCGAGGGCCTGCTTCCAGCGCGTAGCGCTCGCAGGCAAGTCTTCGGGCAGCATCAATGCCCGGCAACCTTCTTTGGCGATCTCGGCCGGGCTCATGCCACCGAACTCGGCGAACCAATCGTTCCAAAAATCGAAAGTTCCGTTCGGCGTCACCGTCCAGAGCGCATGAGGCAGCCCCTTTAGCAACAGCCGCTGCAAGTCAAGCTCCCGGCGAAGCACGTCGAGGTTCTCGCGGGAAATCTTGGCGATGATCTCGGAGCGGCTACGCGAGTCGGTCTTCTTCCGCATCCGATCCCAGTAGGTGCGCAACGTCCCCAAGCTGAGACCGAGCTTGATCGCGATCTCCTTGTCGGCCAGGCCATCCGCCGCGAGGCGCATTACCGCCTCTTGGCGAACGGACAGACTCGTGACGGTCGAAGACATGACGGTCATAAGACCCTCAGCGAAACAAATTTGTTTCGTGAGGGTCTATCTAGTCTTTTTATGACCCCAATCGAACTACGGCATCGTCGTCACGGACGCGACGGCCGAGTAGCTACCCGTCGGAATGTCGTTGAGGAGGAATCGAAGGCGATACCGACGAACCTCCGGCTGCCCTGCGACGAGGGGCGGCCGGGAGTCGAGATAGGGCGAGCTCGTGTCCGTGCCAAGCAGGGTCCAAACCGTCTCCCCTGCCCGCTGAGACTCCACCAATACGCCATCTGCCGCGCCTTTCACCCAATTCACACGCACCTCGCTGTTGGGAAGGGCAACCAGAGTGGCCATTGGATCGGGCAACGGCCCACCGCCGCCCGCAGGAGGCATGATGCCGAGGTCCTGGCCGATCGCCGTGGTGAAACCTGTCGTATTTCGAATCCTCTCGGCAAGGCGCACCAGTTGAAGGAACATCCCCGCCGTCGGCGTAAAGAGCCCCGGGGGAGCGGGATAGGCCGGGGCGACGGGCGCCGCGCCGAGCGGCAATGCCTCGGGGCCATCGGAGAACGTCGCCTTCCACGCCGTCAAGTCCTGGCTGACCGTCTTGATCTGCTCGCTGCGATTGACGATCCACTGGTAGAAAGCGGTCCAATTCCCGACGAGCGTGACGTCGCCGGCCGTGATACCAGCGGTCCCAACGTAGATCGCAATCTTAAAATTGAAATTTTGGAGCCAGACGAGGCGGTCGGACTCACGTAACGGGAGCCAAGTAGGCATGTTTAGATTCTCCTTGCAGCGTTTGGCTGCTTGTCACAAGAATAACAATGCGCCGCGATTACGTCAAGTCGGGCCGCAAGCACTCTCGGGAAGTGAAGCTGCCTCACCTCGGATGCGAGGAATGTCCCCCACGTCCCACAAAAGGGTTTCCGCACATCCCGAAACCGTTCCTTCAGCGTCCGCAGCGATTCCTCAGCCTGTCGGAAAGGTTTCCGCATCTGATTGAACCGTTCCGTCGTCTGCGGGAGCGCTTCCCACGTCCTCAGAAACCATTTATTCGTTCCCAGGAACCGTTCCTTCGGACGGAGGAACCTCTCCTTAATCCGCCGGTGAGGTAGCTGAGGACCGCGCCACCTCGATTGCGAGCTAAGGGCCCGCGCATCTCTTGGCAAACGTCTCGCTGTTAGAGCGCGCTGTTCTGGTGAGACCAACTTCCTAGGCGATCGCGCGCCGGAGAAGGATGCTTTCGGGCAGGTCGCTCGACCCAAAGCCCCGTGTGGACAAGAAGCGAGAAAAGTTCTTCAGCGTCGCCTTGCTTAGCAAGGCCGCCGCCCACATCTGACCCGGCGTGCATCCGCTCTGGTAAGCGAGGAGGAGGTAGGTGGGCGGCATAAATAGAACGGCTTCCATCTCTTCGTCGTTGTTGCACGCCTCGGCTAGCTGATCCATCCATCGTGCTAATGTCATTGAAGATCCTTGAAGGTGCGGTCCGGCTTGGGCAGGCACCCGAAACCGGTTCCCGCGTTCCTCTTTCCTTTCTCCGAAGTCCGGGCCCTGAATCGAAGGGGATAGGCACCGTGTCTCGGTAATTCATCGTCCCTCGCACGTGTCACGTCCGCAAGGCCTTCTATTGTCTGTCAGTAAAGGATAAGACACCGAGCCGTCGCTCTATTCTCCGTTGCAGACCTCGTTCTCTTTGAGTCTGACTGGGGGGCGAATTACGTACAGAACTGGCCGCCTACCCCTTCCCTCTTGCCTTGCCGACAGTCATAAGCGCGACTGCCTTTTTTTGCTCTTTTCGTGTGAACATTCCCACGCAAGCTTCTGCTTGTCGATGGATTTGAAAGGAGTTTCGATTATGTCTAATGTAGAAGAATTGCTATCTGCCAGCGTGCTGGACCGGCGCGCCCTCTTACGTGGCGCTGGAACGGCGGGGGCTGGCCTTTTCCTGGGCGGATTCCTGACGGGTTGCGGCGGGCACGGCGGCAATGGCATAGGCACCCATAACGGCGTGACCGACACCGACATCCTGAACTTCGCGCTGAATCTCGAGTATTTGGAAGCCGAATACTATCTGCGCGCGGTGAATGGCACCGGCCTCGGCGCGGGAGATCGGGGCGCAAACCCTGGAACGGTGACCGGCGGCAGTGCGGTGCCGTTCGCGACCCAGGCTTATCGGGAGTACGCTCAAGAGATTGCCGACGACGAGCAGAACCACGTCCGATACCTCCGCACGGCCCTCGGTTCCGCGGCAGTGGATGAGCCCGCCATCGACTTGGCCGGATCCTTCGACGCGGCGGCCGCCGCTGCGGGCATCGGGGCAACGTTCAATCCCTTTGCCGACGAAGTGAACTTCTTGCTGGGCGCGTTCATCTTCGAGGACGTCGGGGTTACCGCTTATCACGGCGCAGCTCCCCTGATCGGCAGCAAGGACATCCTGAACGCGGCGGCGGGCATTCTCGGAGTCGAGGCCTATCACTCGGGAGTTATCCGGACGACGTTGTTCTCGATCGGCGGCTCGGCGATCACCAACGCGCAGAAGATCTCGGATCTCCGCGACTCGGTCGACGGTCCCGACGACGACGACCAGGGCCTGACGGCGGGCGGCGTCGCCAACCTGGTGCCGGCGGATTCGAACAGCATCGCATTCGCCCGGACCACGAGCCAGGTTCTGAATATCGTTTACCTAAACGGTAACGGAACGCCCGGCGGATTCTTCCCGGGTGGCCTTAACGGCCGCATCCGCTAGTTACGCAACGATTTCGACTCCGGCGAAGTTCATCTGCCGTTCATCCATTGCACCGGTGAACGCGGTGAGCTTCCGGAGTCGAAGTCATGTTGCCGGCGATTGGCCGGCCAGGAGATACGAATGATTGAAAGAGAGAACCTTAGCCGCAAACAGATTTTGACGGGATTCGGGGCAGGCGCGTTGGCCATCATCGGCACGGGCCTTCCGGGACAAGCCCATGCCGCCGTGACGCGTGCGATGAAGGGCTTCATCGGCGACGCCGATATCCTGACCTTCGCGCTCAACTTGGAGTACCTCGAAGCGGAGTTTTACGCGATGGCAACCACTGGAAAGACCTTGGGCAGTCGCGACACGCGCGGCCAGGGCAATGCGGGACCCACGAGCGGAGGCCAGATGGTTTCCTTCGCGAATGCCGAACTCGCAACCGTCGCCCATGAGATCGCTCGGGACGAGTTGGATCACGTCCGCTTCCTTCGAACCGCGCTTGGAGAGGCCGCCGTCGCGAAGCCGGCGATTAACCTCGACGCCCTCGGCGTCGGATTCAAGAACGACGCCGAATTCGTCGCCTTGGCCCGAGCCTTTGAGGATGTGGGAGTCAGCGCCTACCGCGGCGCCGCCAAACTCATCGAGAACAAGGACTACCTCGACGCAGCGGCCGGGATCCTCGCGACGGAGGCCTACCATGCGGGCAACATCCGAGCCCACGCGATTTACGGCGGATATATGTCGCCGAAGCTCGACGCGAAGGATCAGCCACCGACAAAGGACAACTCGTTCCCCACGGACAAGAACGGGATCGCTATCGGTCGCACACCTGCCGAGGTCGGCATGATCGTCCGCGGCCCCAGCGCTTCGGGCGGAGCGTTCTTCCCGAACGGGCTGAACGGCAAAATTCGGTAAGCCAGCGTTCACGGGTCGACCATGCTCAAGGAGTCGCCTCCAAGTGGGCATGGTCAACTCTTGAGAACTACGACCTCGTCATCTTCAGTTTCATGTCGCCCTTGGTGTCCTCATCGAACGGGACATCGAGGAGCCTTGCGTCGATCTGCACGAGCGACATATCGTTTACGTCGAACGAGATCGTGCCCTCGTAGCTGGCGGGCTTACTGCCTTCCGTTTGCTTGTACTTGATCGAGACCGTCACTACGTCGTAGATGCCGATCTTGTCGGCGCCGACGACTTCGTAGGTGACTTTGGCGGCTTTGATCTTTTTCTTGTCGTCGGCCTTGATCTCTTCCGTCCAAATGTCGCCCTTGGCGACCGGCTTTTCGGGAGACTTAAAGTCGCCGACGGAGCCCAGTAGCGCGCTCATCTCGTCCGTTTCCCCGTCGTCGGGCTCATCTCCGCCGATTTTGTCTCCCTTCTTGTTGTAGGTTTCGATCTCAGGCTTGACCGTGTCCTCATCGGGCACTTTGTGCTCTTGGCCCTCCGCGATCACGCGCAAGTTCTTGCGGGTGGTTTCCACCGTGTAGTCGCCGTTTTCGGCAACTTTGGTGACCTTGAGGTTGATGTCGGTGACAAACGCGACCTTGTGGCCATCAGCGGTCATCTCGGTGTTCAACTCGTAGGTCAGGGATTGGTCCTGCTTCGGTTTCCAGACCAGCGAGTAGCCGTCGTCCCGGGTTTTCGCACCCAGACAGGCGAGGAGCAAGACGACGGCGAAAAGTGGGCGGGCTCTCATGGCTGGATTTGTATTATCGGCGAGAATGCCGTTTCTACGCGGATTTCAGAGGCTTTGCGCCCGCTGGTGCTGGCCGCTTCTTCTGATGGTTCTGAAATTCCTGAGAATGTTCCCCCGCCCGTATTGCCAATCCGGTTGTGAGCTCCATCCACGCCGCGCAACATTGAATTCTCGTTTGCAGCCATCCAGCAATATGTTGACGAGATGGGTTTTTGTCAAGGCATGATTTTAAGTTTTCCATCGCGCCTCATATTGAGGGGAGGGCCGCCAAGGTTGCATCGATGATAGATGTGATGTCGTTGCGTCGTGAGAGTCAGTGAAGAACTACGAGCCAGTCCATGGATCGGCGATCCATGCTACCGGTGCGATCCATAGTCCTGAAGGCGACGGTGTCAAACTGAACTTAATGTCCGCTGAAGCTACCGGCATGTTCATTGCCGAGACCCATACCTCTGCCGCCGTCTGGCACTATCGCGTCGAGAAGATGATATTGGAGGGAAAGACGCAGTTCCAGACCTACCAAATCTGCGAAGTCCCCCGCTTCGGCAAGTCGCTTTTTCTCGACTACAACATCCAGACTTCCCTGCTCGACGAATACGTCTTCCACGAGTGCATGAGCCAGCCCGCGATGACCCTGCATCCGAACCCGCGCAAAGTGCTCGTGTGCGGCGGAGGCGAGGGCGCGACGCTGAGGGAGGCGCTCAAGCACAACACGGTCGAGTCGGCCACGATGGTGGACATCGACGAAGAGCTGGTGGACATGGTCAAGCAGCACATGCCGGAGTGGCATCAGGGAGCTTTCGAGGACCCTCGCACGACTCTGCTTCACACCGACGCGCGGCAGTGGATGGTGGACCACAAAGGCGCTGGCTTCGATGTTGTCCTTAGCGACCTGCCGAATCCCCACGAAGATGGTCCGGCGCAGTTTTTGTTTACGAAGGAATACTTCCAGGTCGCGGCGGACGTGCTAGGAGACGACGGAGTGTTCGCGATGCAGGCCGGTTCGGCGAACGAGAACTATCCCGCGTGCATGGCAAGCTGCATCAAGACGCTCGAAAGCATGGAGGTCTTCCCCTACGTCGCGGGTTATTACGGAATCGTGTCGACCTTCTTCCAGCCTTGGGGCTTTGTCTTGGCCAGCAAAAAATACGACCCTCTGGCCCTGGCGGAGGATGAGATTGCGCGCAGGTTTGCAGCTCGCGGGGTTTCCAATCGCTACTACACGCCACGTTTCCATTCGGCGGCGTTCACTCTTCCGGAATACCTGTTGCGCTCCG
>JBBSFL010000037.1:0-15874 GCA_038238735.1 Fimbriimonadales bacterium
AGCATCTCCTTCAGCATCGGCTCCTTTGCGAATGCGAAGAGAGCGGAGTCCATGATGTCGAAGACCCAGCCCAACCAGGCGGCGATCAGGATCAGCCACTGCGTTTTTGTCAGTTTCGCGGGCGACATCTCGCGCCAGTATAACGAGCGTTCGCTATACTCGGCGCGTGACCGCGAAACGCTCGCTATGGTATGCGTTCATCCGGGGCACGGTGAAGCATCTGTTTTTTGGCCTCCGGACGGGCGGCCTTCGGTCGATTACCGAGTCGAACATACCGCGCGAGGGTGCGGTGATCCTCGCGGCGAACCACCTGAGCCATTTAGATCCGCCAGCCATCGGCTGCGGGACGAGGCGCCAGCTTTCGTTCATGGCAAAAGAGGAGCTGTTCAAGGGGATTTTCGGCAAAATCATTGCCTCGCTGGGAGCATTTCCCGTTCGGAGAGGGGAGGGCGATACAGAATCGATTCGTCACAGTCTCGCTCTGCTGCAGTCGGGCCACGCCTTGCTGCTGTTCCCAGAGGGAACCCGGGGGGACGGCAAGCGGATGGGGCCGGTGAACCGAGGCGTGGCGATGATGGCCAAAAGAACGGGTGTGCCCGTGGTTCCGGTGGGGGTCGTGGGTAGCGAGATTGTGTTACCTCGCGGGGCGAAGAAGATATCTAGGCATCGGATCACGCTGGTCTATGGAGAGCCCTTCACGTTCGACTCGGTGGCTGGGGGTAGAGATGGATTCGCCTCCGAGTTGGCCCAACGGATTTCTGCGCTTTGCCAGGTGAATGGGCTCGACCTCCAGCCTCCGGAGGAGAGTTGAAAGTCGCGATCGTGGGTGGCGGAATCGTGGGCACTAGCTGCGCTTGGCGTATGGGTCAGCGAGGGCACGACGTCACGCTTTTCGATTCAAGGGAGGCAGGACATGCGATGGGGTCTTCGCACGGGCGATCCCGCATAGTAAGGCGAACTTACGCCGATCCGTTCTATACGGCGATCATGAGCGAGGCCTACCCAATGTGGGCCGAGGTGCAGGCAGCTTCGAACGAAGACCTATTGCACGAAGTTGGGTTGCTCATGTTCGGTCGCGAGGACAGCAAGATTCTCGCAGAGGCCCGCGAATCTATGGAGGTGGAACGGGTCGACTTTCAAGAGGTCTCGACTGTTGAGGATGGACCCCGCCTCCTGAATGGCGAGAAGGGGCTTTTGGTTCGAGAGGGAGGTTGGGTTGCGGCGGACAGGGTTTGGTCGGCCATCCGTTCTCTGGTTTCAGCGGGCGGAGGGCGGATCGAGATGAGGCATGTCGAGAGCTGCGAGGATCTGCGGGATTTTGATCGTTATATCATCGCGGCTGGACCATGGATTAAGGATTGGGTTCCAGATCTCGACGTCGAGGTCACGCTACAGACTTTCGCCTATTGCCCGACGGCAACACCTGTGGGCGGGCCTGTTTGGATTCATGACACGCCCGAGTTCTTCTATGGCTTTCCTTCGGAGGCGGGAGTCGGCATCGTAAAGGTCGGAGTTCACACTGCGGGTCGATGCATCGGGTCCGGGGATGATTGTCGCGCTCCAGAAACGGAACACCTCGAAGCTATTGGAAGGGAGGCCGCAGGGCGGTTCGACGTCCTCGCTCGCGACTTGACAGGCTACGGGTGTCTTTACACGAGCACTGCGAACGAGGATTTTCGGATCGGCCACCTGGACGATCGTGGAACTTTCATCTCGGCTTGCTCAGGTCATGCGTTTAAGATGGGGCCATGGCTTGGGTCCCTCATGGCCGACTTGATGGAGGATGAGCAGTCGCTTGACGATTGGCCAAGGTTCCGCTGGCCTCGCGTGTAAACTCGCTGTATGCTCCTCGCGTTGTTGCTGGCGTCTGTCGGTGCCCAAGTCTCCGACACCCGCACGGTTTCGCTCTACCTGGGATCGGTGATTTCGGATGGCTTCGGCGGGACCTACCGCTACGAGTCCGTCGAAGACACAACCCTCGATCGGGAGCAGCCAGACAAAAACGAGGGCGGCGAATTTTCTCTCGGCGGGGGGCGGGATAAGACGATTTTGATTCGGTTCGGCGACTTGGAGCGGGCGCTCGGCCCTTTCCGGCACATAAAGAAAGCGACCCTCTATCTCACAGCGGATTCGACCAAGCCGGAATTGTCGAGCATCGCCAAGGTCATGGTTCCTTGGGGTGAGGGACCGCTGTTGGTGGTTGGCAAGCCCTTTATTAAGGCCGCGGGACCGGGCGCGTTGCCAGCACCCGCTTTCTCCGCCACCTGGAAGGATCGACGGGCCGGCACTTCGTGGTCGCTTGGCGGCGCGAGGTCGGAGAGCGATGCCCAAATCATCGCCGGGGCGAAGTTGACCACGACAGAGGATCAGGTCGCGATCACCGATTTGAGCGGCGCAGTTCAAGATATGGCCGACCATCCCTCTCAGAACTTTGGGTTCGCGCTCGCATTCGCGGCTCCGAGTGAGTTTGAGAGCTCGCAGGCGCCAAAGAATCGTCCCCGGTTGGAGTTGGAGGTTGAGAAAGCCGCTATCCCGGCAGGTGCCGATTTGAGTGTCACGCGGATCGACAGGACGCCTACATACGATGTGAGCGGTCCCAAGACGGCACCCGCGAAGAGTGAGGAAGTCACGTATACCGCCCACATTCGCAATGTCGGCGACGCTTCATCCAAATTCTTCTTAGCTCGGTGGTCCGTCGATGATAGGCCAGGCTCCGCCCTGGAGATCGACAAGGCTCTCGCTCCGGGCGAGGAGGCGACGGTTACTTTAAAGCAGGCGTATGAGCCTCTGGCCACAGATCATCGCGGAGGGAAGATTTCCTGCACCGTTACGACCAACGGCCCGGACGCGGACGCCCGAAACAATGCCGTAACAACCTATTCGAATGCCCGTGCGATCGGTTTGACGGTCGAGGCTTCTTTCGCGAAGGAAATCGAGGCTAATTCCGGGTACCGGCGTATCGACGACTGGGCGCAGGCGCAGATGCGGGTTTTGAATGAGACCTACCTTCCCCACAGCCGATTTTCTTTTGCTCCCGATGGAGGGCTTGAGCGATTCAGGCTCCAGGGGATCCAAGTCGTCCCCGACGGAACGTCGAAGGATCAGCGGGCTGGCGAGGACCTGGATGGCGTTGTCCGGTTCTCTACCGAGGATTCTGGACTGCGGGGAGGGCAACTGAGCCAGGAGTTTGTGCGGCGGCTGGGCTTCGCGTTGGGACTTCCGAATTTGGGGACAATGAACGTGTCCTACGAGCGGGGGAAGGGTCAGACCGCGAGGGCGAGCAGCGACCGCTTTGGCGGGGTGATGGGCGGCGGAGACACTAGGTTCGACGGGAGCATCCCCGGCTTCTTCGTCCTGCCATACGAGCCCTATTCCAATCCGATCTTCGATGTGGTGGCAACCGAGCCGACCGAACTGTTTGCGGCGACCGACGTATTCGCGATGAATTCTTCGCTGGGAACTCGTGGCGCGTTCAAGTCAGCCCTGACCGACATGCCTACAGCAGTGGTGATCAAGGCGGTTGGGCTCGATGGCAAACCTCTATCGGGCGCAGAACTTAGTTTTTTCCAGACGAAGGCCGGAAGAATCGACGACGGCGCACCTGCGTTCACGGTGGTGACGGACTCGGGCGGGACGGTCAACCTACCGAATCGGCCCGGAGGGACAAAGGACAATCCGTTTGGCGCGATCGACCCGGCGGGAAGCAACGGGCTGTTTATGATTCGAGCCGCAGCCAATGGGGTGACGGACTACGGGTGGCTCAAGGCTTGGCAGCTCGCGGACGCGTTCCATCGTACCGGCCGGCCTGCGCCGATCTTCGAGCTTCGATTCAGCCTTCCGAGTCAGCCGCTTGACTCAGCCACTAACCTCGCGGATGGGCGGCCGGTTCGTGATTCCGCCAATGACCTACCTGCCAAGCTGGCTTCGCTCGTGGATGGGCAGACAAATGGCGAGGTTGCTCTCCCCGGGGAGAAGGATGCCTGGATCGAGGTCGATCTGGGCAGGGATCGTCCCGTCGGCGAAGTTCAACTCGTTGTGAATTCGACGACGTTTTGGCAACAATTCGACATCGTCGGCTATGCAACCGGTCAAGAAGCGACGGGCCTGGAACCGTGGACGAAGGAACTCGACTGGGGATGGACCAACCAAGCCCGAGGGGATCGCGACGCTAACGGAGCGATTGTCGTGCACTACCGAGGGACCGCGGCCCGGTTCCGATACATACGAATCGTTAACCGAGGCTTGAGTTCACCGGCATCCTTGGCCGAGCTGCGCGTCATTCCTGTTCGGGGTTAGGCAAGCATCGCGACCAGTTCCAAGGCGTCCACGGGAGCGCGACCTGCGGCGTCGTTATCGAAGTAGACATGGACCTCACGCTCTGGATTTTGCCAGTCGCGAATCTTAGCGGCCCAGCCATTGAGATCGGCACGGGAGTACCCCGACCAATAAGTGTGGGGCACCCCGTGAAGCCTCACGTAGACCAGGTCGGTCGTAATGACGTCCCAACGTTGCCACCTTCCTGAATCGGAAATGCAGTTTGCCACCTTCCGCGCGTTCAGCATTTGAGCGACTTCTGGGGTCATCCACGAGGGGTGTCTGAACTCAAGCACGTGGCGCACTCCGGGCCATTCCTCGGACAGAGCCAATAGAAAGTTGTCTAACCGCGGGAGGTCAGCCTGCAAGGATGGGGGTGTCTGCCATAACACCGCTCTAAGACGGCTGCCTAGCGCAGCGGTTGGCTCGACTTGCTTGCGTATGCTTTCGTGCGGATCGAGAAGCTTCTTGTTGTGGGTTGTGAAGCGATGGCCGCGTATCGCGAAACTGAAAGACTCTGGTGTCCTTTGAACCCATTTTGCATAGGTTTCCCTCGCTTGCAGGCGATAAAAGGAGCCGTTCACTTCGACTGCATCGAATGTGTTCGCGTAGTGTTCCAGCCACTCCTTAGTTCGGACGCCCTTATAGAGTGTCTCTTTCCAGTGGCGATATTGCCACCCGCTTGTCCCGATGAACAGACCCGGCACCCGTGTTTGACGCCAAGAAATCTGCCGAGGCTCCGGGAAGGACCCGCTCAATCATCGATACGGGAGAAGTAGATCACGGTGACCATGTTCTCGGGAGTCACCAGATCTCCGTAGATGCGACCCAGCATTGCGAGTACATCATCTTGGGATCGGAATTCGGGGTTCTCTCTTTCGATGTCTCTCGGCGATAAGTCGGCAACCTTCTTGAGCTCCACTCGATCGAGAATTGCGGAGTAGAGTTTCTGGCGACGCCCGAACCGGGGGCCGATGGTAATCCAGACGACCATCCCGGTCTTGTACTTGTCGGTCTTGTCCCCACGCCGGATCGTCACGGTCTTGCGGTTGTTCCGGAGAACGTCGCCATAAAGGTCGCTATAGAAGTTGAGGGCGTACATGGACAGGCCTAGTATACGGGAGGCTAGGCGCTCCGATTGAGCGATGGATACTCGTTCTGCTTTCTCTGCCGAACTTCTTCGTAACGAGCGATCTGATCCTCGATCTCCTCGGGGTTCTTTTCCGCATAGGCAAGGGCCGCGATGAGCTCGCTTGCACCGGTGCCTGGAAACGCATCGACTAGACCCGCGATGGAGCCACGCTGCCGGTAAACGCGCACCACTTCCCAGACCGCGACGCCGTCGCGCACCAACCGAGCCACATGGCGATCCGCGTCGACATAGACAGCCGCCTCGGCACGCATCCCGCGGTTGCGGTGGGTTAGAAGCTGCTCCTCGACCTGCTCTTCAGCGAGACCAGTAAGGTCCGCGCACTGGCAGACACTGAGCTCTTCTTGGTCCACCGCACTTATCGCGAGGTCGACCAGCAACGTGGGTTGCACGTTGAACAGGTGGTTCAGGAGCGTTTCAACGCGCTCCGGGTCCAGCACCGCGAGGCGCTGGAGTTGATTCAATTGCCAATTTTCTACTGAGGTCCACATAAGAGGCAGCACATCCATGTTCTGCGCCCGGACAAGCGACGATGATCGCCGAGACGTTTCCAACCTACACTCTTTCCGACTCCCGGCGCTACGGCACTATTGCCATCTTGCGGGGAAAATCACCCTTTTGACTGACCCGGCGGCCGGTTTCCGCCAGGATTTTCGAGGACAACCCGCTCGATAAAGGCGGCAACCGCGGCCCAGTAGAGCTCAGGAAGGAGCCACCTTCCTTCCGTATGTCCGCATCCAGCGAACCACACTGCGCGAGTTCCGGCGGGAAGCGCGGCGAGGTTTCGCTCGGCTTCAGAGGCGGGCGCGAGGTCGTCCTTTTCGCCATGAAGGACAAGCACGGGCGTCGACTCCAGCCTGGACAAAGCTTCCGCGACATCGACCTTGTAGGGATTAATTTTTGCCATGATGGAGGCCATCGGCATCACTGGCCAAAGAAGAATCTGGAGCGGGAGTCCACCAAGAAATCTCCACCAGCCGGGTATGGCGTTGGAGAGCTTGGAATATGAGCTGTCGAGGATCAGCCCGTGTGCGAGACTCAGATCCTCCCCTAGCGCAAGGGCGCTTGCCGCCGAACCCATCGAGCTTCCAATCAGCACAACCGGTGCCGCGCATCTATTCTTGGCAAAGTGGACCGCTGCTGCGACGTCCTCTTTTTCACGGAGTCCAATCGTGCTCATAGCGCCTCGGCTCTTGCCGTGAGCCCGGAAGTCGAAGAGCAGGCATGAAACGCCAGAGCGCCAGAGTTGAAAGGCGAGTGGGGCGAGTTCGGCTCGGTTCATGGCGTATCCGTGGGCCAGGATGGCGACGGCCCGAGGATTCTCCGCCTCGACCCACCATCCGACCAACTCGATTCCCGGCTCGGACTCGATTCGAATCTCCTCCTGCGGCGCACCGATGGCGCCGGGCGAGCAGAAAAGAGGAATTCGGGGCGGATGCAGACTGATCCAAGACATCGCAATAAGGCCCGCGGCATACATGATCAGCACGGAGACGAGAATCCAGACCACTGCTTCCAGGCTACTCCAGCCATACTTGGTTCAATGCCCGAGCTTCTTCACACCGCGTTGGCCGGCCTTCCGCCCCCTCGAATCGGCAAGGTGCGCGAGGTCTACGATCTGGGAGACGAAGTGCTCATCGTGGCGACGGACAGGATCTCCGCATTCGACGCGGTGATGGCAAACGGAATTCCCGACAAGGGCCGGATTTTAAATCAGATGAGCGCTTTCTGGTTCAAGAAGCTGGCCGAGGTTTGCCCCAATCACGTGATCACCACCGATGATGCGGCGATTGCAACGCGTTTCGAGGAGCCGCAGCCCGAGCTTACCGGACGATCTACGGTCGCCAAAAAGGCCAAGCCCTTACCTATCGAGTGCGTCGCTCGAGGCTATCTTTCTGGGTCGCTATTCAAGGAGTACAAGTCAGCCGGGGGCGGAGTTCATGGTTTAGCTTTGCCGGAGAATCTGGTGGACAGCAGCCAACTTCCTGAGCCGATCTTTACCCCCGCGACAAAGGCCGAGGAGGGCCACGACGAAAACATCTCCTTCTCTCAGGCGGTAGATACGCTCGGCCGGGAAACTGCCGAGCTTGTCAGGGAATGGACGCTCGACTTGTATCGGTACGGCTCCGCTCATGCTGCCCTCCAAGGCATCATTTTGGCGGACACCAAGTTCGAGTTTGGCGAGACGGCCGACGGCATTATTCTCATCGATGAGCTTCTGACGCCGGACTCTTCCCGATTTTGGGATGCCTCCCACTACGAACCGGGCCATGCGCAGTCGAGCTATGACAAGCAGTTTGTGCGCGACTATCTTGAGTCGATCGGTTGGAACAAGCAGCCCCCTGGCCCCGTGTTGCCGCCAGACATCGTCGAAAAAACCCGTGGCAAGTACGTCGAGGCGTACGAGCGATTGACCGGCCAAGCTTGGGATGTTCCTTCTCTATAACTGCCTTCTGACGGTCCTGGCTCCAATTTGGCTGGTTTGGATGCTGCTGCGGGCGAAGGCGCGGAAGGACTCGCCTAATTGGAGCGAAAGGCAGGGCCAATACCTTCTCAGTCCTCGAAAAGACGGTCCACGGGTTTGGATCCATGCGGTGAGTGTCGGCGAGGTGATCGCCGCGATGCCGATTCTGCAGGAACTTAGAAATCAGGCTCCGGACCTTGAGATCGTTTTAAGTGTGACAACGAGCAGCGGGCACCAAACCGCGCGCGAACGTGCGTCCGAGCTCTTCGACCATCTGGTTTACGTGCCCATCGATGTCGCGAGGTTTGCCCTGTCGGCGATGCAACGGGTGCAGCCGGACGTGCTCGCGATTATGGAAACCGAGCTGTGGATGAATCTGCTTTGGGCGGCCAAGACGTTCGATGCGAGAACGCTCCTGATTAACGGCCGGATCAGCGATCGTTCGTTTCGGCGTTCGCGGTGGATCGCCTTCTTTTACAAGTCCCTCTTGGGCCGGATGGATCGCTGTCTGATGCAGAGTGCTCGCGACGCCGAAAGGATCCGAAGGCTGGGGGCCAAGGAAGTCGAGGTTCTGGGCAACTCAAAGTTCGACCAAGCTGCCGCTGGCGCTGTCGTCGACGCTGCGAAATTGAGAAGGGAATTGGGCCTACCGGACGATAAACCGGTAATCGTCGTCGGCTCGACACGTGGAGCGGCGGAGGAGAACCTCGTTCTCGATGCGATTGCTCAGGTAGGCCTAGCGCGCTTAAGCGTAGTTCATGCTCCCCGTCACTTGGAAACCGCCCCGGACTTGGCGGAAAGGGTCGCCAAGAGATTTGGTACGGTCGCCCTTCGCAGTGAGGGCGAAACCGGCCCCTATCTCATCCTGGACTCGTACGGGGAGTTGGCGAGCGTTTATGCGGTTGCTGACATAGCCGTCGTAGGCGGAGGATTCGAGAGGCTGGGGGGCCAGAACTTGATCCAGCCGCTTGCTGTGGGCAAGCCGGTCCTGCACGGACCCTACATGGGGAACTTTCGCGACGTGGCGAGCGAGGCAGTTGCCTGCGGGGCCTCGGAGATTGCGCGTAGTAGCGACGAATTGGCTTCGGCTCTAACGAGACTGATAGCCGATCCCGAGGAGCGGCACCGTTGGGGAGAGGCCGCACATAAGTTGGTCGAAACTAACCTAGGAGCCAGCGCACGATACGCAGCCGCGATCCTCGCAGAAATTGGTCAGAAGAAGATGAGGGCCTAGTCCGCGAGCTCGACGCAATTCGTCCAATATTCGAAGAGCGCTCGAAGCTTCCTCATATAGTCTTCGGGATCCATCGGTTTGACGATGTACGAATTCGCGCCAGCAGCGTAACAGGCCCTGATGTCCTTGGGATTCGTGGATGTGCTCATGACAACCACGGGAATCAGTTGGAATTCGGTTCCCCGCTTAATCTCCTGCAACACCTCCCGACCGCTTGCCGCGGGCAACTTTAGGTCGAGCAGAATAAGGCCCGGAAGGGGCTCATCGGTCCTCTTTTGATGACCCATCCTTCGGTTCAGATAGTCGAGCGTGTCGCTGCCGACAACCAGCCGGTAGACAGGCTGTCGCAGGCCCATTTCCCGTATTACTCTTGAGACGATCTCGTAGTCGTCATGGCTATCTTCAATTACTAACAAGGGACGATTAGCGTCCAAATGTGGCCTCCCCCGGGAGGACACCATCTCCTAGATGGCGACCCTTCTCGTTGCCATCCTATTATAGAGTAACGAGTCCTCGTAAAAGGTCCTGTCTTCATGTCGAGTCTCTGCGCCCCCTTCCCGGGCCATGATTGGTTCACAATGATACGAGAGGCAAACCTTCTTCGATGAGCCAGAATTCGTTCTCCCAAATTCAATCGTTGCTCGGCGCAGACGCGACCACGCTGCTTGGACACACGTGCAAGACCATCCCACAGGAAAATTTGCACCTTCCGGGACCCGGTTACGTCGACGATGTCTTTGTGCATTCCGATCGAACGGTTCGAACCGTTAATTCGATGGGACAGCTCTTCGGTACGGGCCGGCTTCGCAACACGGGATTCTTGAGCATCTTGCCAGTGGATCAAGGGATCGAGCATTCGGCAGGAGCGAGCTTCGCGAAGAACCCCCAATATTTCGATCCCGAAAATATTGTGCGGCTCGCCATCGAAGGAGGCTGCAATGCAGTGGCCTCGACCTTCGGCGGACTTGCTATTTGCTCGCGCAAGTGGGCGCACAAAATTCCCTTCATCGTCAAGATCAACCACAACGAGTTGCTGACTTACCCAAACAAGTTCGATCAGGTGATGTTCGCTTCCGTGCAACAGGCCTGGGACCTGGGTGCGGTTGCGGTCGGCGCGACCATCTACTTCGGGTCCGACGAAGCCACTCGCCAGATTCAGGAAGTGAGCCAAGCCTTTGCCGAGGCGCACGAACTGGGGATGGCCACAATTCTATGGTGCTATCTTCGAAATCCCGCGTTCAAGAAGGACAAGGACTACCACGTTTCGGCCGACCTTACGGGACAGGCGAATCACCTCGGTGTCACGATAGGCGCCGACATCATCAAGCAGAAGCTCCCGGAAAACAACGGCGGCTACAAGGTCCTGAAGGGCGAGGCCGGCGACTACGGCAAGACCGATGAGCGCGTCTACACCGAACTCACCTCCGACCATCCCATCGACCTCACGCGGTATCAAGTCGCGAATTGCTACATGGGACGCATTGGGCTCATCAACTCCGGTGGGGCGTCGTCAGGGGAGACCGACTTGGCAGAGGCAGTTAAGACTGCGGTGATCAACAAGAGAGCCGGCGGAATGGGTCTGATCTCGGGCCGCAAGGCTTTCCAACGGCCCATGACTGAAGGGGCGGCGCTCCTGAATGCCGTCCAAGATGTCTATCTATGCCCAGAAGTCACGGTGGCCTAGCCAGTTCGCGGTAATTCCACCGGGATTCCCAGCGTTATACTGAGGAGGGATCCCTATGACCCATTTGCGCCGGCTACTCGCCCTCTTCTTTCTCGTCTGTGCCGCGCATGCGATTGCCGACGAGCCACCCCGCCTCGTCGTTCAGACGAATCATCCTCGAACGAATGGGCGGATCGCGGTCAGTCCGGACCACCAATTCTTAGTGTCGGCCGACGACGATGGCACCGTGAAGATTTGGGGCGTGTCGAACGGCCTTCTCCTCAGAACCCTTGAGCTTGAAATCGGAATCAACCAAATCGGATTCGATCCGAGTGGGCGGCTCGTTGTTGCGGGGCGGGAGAAGGTCAGCTTCATCGATCCCGCGCTGGGAACCGAGGTCGGCTCTTTGCAAGTCGACCGGCCTCTTTGCACCACCTTCGACTTCGCCGGATCTACGCTTGTGACGGGCGATACCGCAGCCACTGTGAACTCTTGGGATTCTGCCGGACAAAAGCAGAAGACGTTGGCGACGCTAAAGGAGGTCGTTAGAGCGGTTCGGGTTTCGCCCGATGCCAAGATCTTGGCCGTTTTGACTCAGGACGGAATCCTCACCCTCTTCTCCCTGCCCACAGCCAAGAAACTTGGCGCGGTTCCGGGATTTATCATCTCAAGCAGCTTGGATTTCAGCGAAGACTCGAAGCTCCTGGCCGCGGTGACCACGTCAGGCGTTAAGGTGCTTCAAGTCTCGTCTCGGAAGGTAGTTCAGACTCTCCCGGGCTCGTTTGGCGTTGCTCCGGTTGCCACCTTCGGATCGAAGTCCAATCTGTACTTCCGCACTACGGACGGTATCAGCGAATTCGACGCGATGACCGGTCACTCCGTTAGCTCGAGCTTGCTTGGAAACACTGCGAGCATGGATTTTCGGGTTCTTGGAGATCGCTCTCTGGCCGTGCGCACGGCTGGCGACGACGCGATTGAGCTGTATTCCCTAAGCAACGCATCCCTAGTCCAGTCCTTCCGGGGGGTAACTGGAGCCGTAACTGCGGTGGCGTCGGCCCGCTCCTATTGCGCAAGCGGGTCCGACGACGGCTGGGTTCGCCTGTGGGATTCCGGTACCGGTCGATCCTTGGGTTCGGCGAAAGCCGGTGGGAGCGTTTCGGGTCTCGCTTTCACGCGGGATGGCTCGCACCTGTTGAGCGCCGATTCTGCGGGCATCATCCGCGAGTGGAGCGTTCCGGCCCTGCGTCCCGAGAAGGGGATTCAAGTTGGCGGGCTACCCTTGCTCGCGATCGCGGCATCACCATCCACCTCAAAGGTTGCCGTTATAGATTACAAGGGGACCCTTCTCGTAGGCGAGATTGATGGAACCTTGACCGAGGTGACCTCTTTAGGAGAGCGGAACCGGGCTCTCGCGTTTGCGCCCGACGGTCAAACGATAGCGGCAGGCAGTGGCACTGGCGATATTGCCCTCGTTTCCTCTTCAGGCAAAGCCCCTTCGTTCATCAATGGCGCCCATAGGGGAACGGTGACGTTTCTGGGGTTCTCCAAGGACGGTCGAACTTTGATCAGCGGCGGGCTCGATGGCGCCGTTAAGACCTGGGCGATTGGCGCACCCCTGGCAAAATCGACTGTTCAGTTAGCGAGCAGCGTTTTCTCCGGATCGATGAGCCCCGATGGAAACACGGCGGCCATCGGCGGATGGGTCCAGCCTGTCACCTTGATCGATCTTGGCACCGGAGAGAAAAAGGCTGAATTGCCTGCGGACAGCCGAAATGGGCGGGCCGTAGCCTATGCGGGCGGTGGTTCGAAGCTGATCACCGGCGGCCGGGACGGGGCCGTCACCCTTTGGGATTTGAAGAAGACTGCCCTGACTTTGCGCCGCTACGGCATCGGGGAGCACGACTGGGTCGTGGTTGACGAGAAGGGCAGATTCGATGGCACCGATACTGGATTGAAAGCCCTCCACTGGGTTCAGGACAACAAGCCACTGCCCCTCGAAGCCTTCTTCGAGCAGTTCCAGGTGCCCAATCTTTATTCGTCGAGAACGGGGTTCAAGGCAGACCCTACGGTGAAGGATCCACCCAAGCCCCCGCCAACTCCGAAGATAGATATCACGAAGAAGATCCTGCCGCCTCCAAGTGTCCGCATCACGACGCCAACGAGCGATCAATCGGTTGGGGAGGAGCAGGCAACGATCGAGGTGACGGCCACAGACGAAGGTGGCGGGGTCGACCAAATCTCGCTCTTCCAAAACGGCAAGCTTGTTTCCAATGCACAGCGTGAACTGGTCGAGTTAAGTCGAAGTCAGGGAAAGACGATCTCTAAGAAGTTCGCGGTACTCCTAGCGCCAGGCGAGAACGTATTTCGCGCGACCGCCTACAACAAAGACAGGACCGAGGGCGCTTCTCCGAAGGAAGTGCGACTCACTTTGCAGGCAGCAGAAGCCGGTTCGACACTGTATGTCCTTTCGATTGGTATCAACGACTACGTCAACGACAACTACGACTTGACCTTCGCCAAGCCAGATGCATTGGCCTTTGCCACCGATATCAAGACCAAAGGCGCCGGTATCTACAAGTCGATCGTCGTCGAGCAGATCGTCGATAAGCTGGCAACTCGGGCGAATATCGAGGCGGCCTTCGCTCGCATTACCGCCAACGCCAAGCCGGGGGACGTTTTCATCTTTTTCTACTCTGGTCACGGCCTCGTAACAGAGCCGGAAGACGGAACACAGGGCGAGTTTTACATCGTGACAAGCGACGTCAAAAAAATGCTGGGTTCCGACGATCTCGTCAAGCTCGGCTTGCCTGCTAAGAGGCTTAGGGAATTGTGTATGACGGTTCCAGCCCAAAAGCAGCTCATTATTTTTGACGCCTGCTATTCCGGCGGTGCGGTTGCGGCGTTCCAATCGAGGGGTGCGGCCGAGGAGAAGGCGATCCATCAGCTGTCCCGAAGCACGGGCGTCGCGGTCATGGCGGCGGCTTCGCCTGATCAGACGGCTACCGAGCTCAAAGCTCTTGGCCACGGTGTGTTCACCTATGCGATTTTGAAGGGCTTGTCAGGCGAGGCAGCACCCGGAACGGGATCGCGCAAGGTGACGGTCGGAGCCCTCTTCGCCTACTTGAACGACATGGTGCCAGAGCTCACAAAGCAGTATCGGGGAAAGGCGCAATTCCCAAATACCTTCCTCAGCGGGCAGGATTTTCCGATAGCGATCACGAAGGGTTAGGAATTGGCAAGCCAGCCCTTGGCAAGGTCCACATCTTCGCGAGTCAGGCCGTGCCCGGCATGCAGGACCTCGTGATCGACCTCAGCGCCGTAGGTCTTCAACATCGTGGCAAGTTGATAAGCGCTGTCCAGCGGGATCATCTGATCTTGGTCGCCTGAGAGAATCAAAGCACGCCCACCCTCTAGATTCGGAGCAGTCGTAGGCACAATCGGGACCATCGCGCGAATCATGATTGCGCCAGCCAGGACCCGAGGGTGCAGCAGTAACAGCGCCGCTGCCATATTCGCTCCGTTCGAAAACCCTACTGCGACGAGGCCGTCAAGCGTGTACAGGGCCGACGAAGCGATTACAAACTCTGAAAGTGCATAAGCCTCCTGAATCAGATTCGGTTCATCAAAAACGCCTTCCGCGAAGCGGCGAAAGAATCGGTTCGCGCCGCCCTCGCTTATGCGACCTCTGGGAGAGAGTAGGTTCGCACCGGCATCGAGGGCCTCCCCGAGAGGGCCGAGGTCCTTTTCATCTCCGCCGGTGCCGTGCAAAAGGAGAAGTGTGCGCTTCGAGCCTTTGTCGAGCCAATAGTGAGTAAAGCCAAGATCCGGGTTCATATCTTTGACGCTTGACTGATGCAGGTTACCAACACCGACCCCCAGGCATTTCGCGCCGTCTTATGTTCACGGATGTCCGAAATCGAGCGAGTGCGGGAATTGGTAATGGCCCACGGCTGGAATACAACCTGCTATCAACTCGTCAATCCCGGGATCCGTCATTGGTTTGCTGCGAAGGGCGACGCCGTCGTCGGGTTCGTGCGAAAGGCGGGGGTCACGATCGTGGCCGGAGCGCCGGTTTGCGAGGCCAAGCGGCTCTCGGAGGTGGTCGAGGAGTTTGAAGCGAGCCACGGGCCTCGAGTCTGCTACTTTGGGGCAGAAGAGAGAATGGTGTCGCTCGCCGCGAACTCACGGGGCTATTCAATTGTCTCGGTCGGGTCCCAACCCGCTTGCAATCCGGACAGCTGGATCGCCTCCTTTGACCAGGATCCGTCGCTCAGAGCTCAGGTCAATCGAGCACGGAACAAAGGAGTCACAGTGCGAGAGTGGGCGCCAGGTGATGCAGAGCAAAGCACGGCACTGAGTGAGGTTCTTTCAGAGTGGATCGCGACGCGAGGATTGCCTCCCCTCCACTTTTTGGTGGAGCCCCAGACTTTGGCCTATCTCGCCGGGAGGAAAATCTACGTCGCGGAGCGAAACGACTCCCTGGTCGGCTTCACCATTCTCTCGCCTATTCCAAAGCGCCTTGGTTGGTTGACGGAGCAGTTCGTTCGCGGCGACGGTGCCCCAAACGGCACCGTCGAGCTGATGGTCGACGCGGCGATCCGATCGGTTGCGGCCGAAGGCTCCACCTACGTCACCATGGGCATTGTTCCCTTGTCCCGAAAGGGAGCCGCGCTGCACGTTCAAGATCCTCGGTGGCTTCGCTTCGTCACGGGTTGGGTCAGAGCGCATGGCAGGCGCTTCTACAACTTCGACGGACTCGAGTGGTTCAAGTCAAAATTCCATCCGGATGAGTGGGAGCCGGTCTACATCATCTCGAAGGAGACTCACTTCTCGTTTCGCACGCTCTACGCGATCTCGGCCGCCTTCACTCAGCAGCCACCTGGGATCGCCATCGTAAAGGGACTAGGTCGGGCCATTCGCCAGGAGTGGAAATGGCTAAAACGCTCTAAACGGGCGTCATCTCGTTCCAGTTCGGACCGACCTTAGCGTCGACTTCGATCGGGACGTTTAACGGAAGGGCTGTCTCCATAATCGTTCGAATCGGCTCGA
>JBBSFL010000038.1:0-15466 GCA_038238735.1 Fimbriimonadales bacterium
AAGGGCTTGGAAGAAGAATCTCCCTACAGCGCCGGCTGATCCCGAACACCGTTCTGGATAGGTGTTGTCCGCAGCGGCTGGAAGGGGTACACACGACCAGACGCTGGTGAGTTAGAAGCCACCGTTAGATCTTGGGTGATCTGACTTTGGCCACCCAATCGATGTCGATGTCGCGCGCCAGCAGGAGCTCGCAGAGTTGGCCGATGTGGCCCTGCAAGTGGCGCAAGTTCATCAACTCGTGGGAAAGTTTGGTCATGTCCTTGTACCAGGGGAAACCGGTGTCCTCCCGGTCTAGATCCAGGGTGTCTACAGTGGGGTCGATGAGGCGGTCGACGAAACCGATGTAGTCGAGCATCTCCTCCTTTGTTTGCGGCTCGACGCCCTCTGGGAGTTCGTAGGGCTCGCGGTCCCACGGTTTCCTCCACATGCCTTCGTGTTCGCCCTGGCGACGGTTCGGCCAGGGCTGGAAATCCACCTCCCCTTGGCCCAAGTAGAGGTGAGTGAAGTAAACGCTGTGGAAAGCGATGCGCCAGTAGGCCCGGTCGATCCTCCGTTCTTCGTCTTGGGTCGGCCGGCTAACCGCCCAAAGATCGTCCGGGCAAAGCTCGACGGACTGGGCGAGCATCGCGAGCCCGGCGTGATATTGCTCTCTAATGGCGGTTCGGATGTCCATGGCTTATGCTATCGATCGGCTAGAGGCTCAGTTGTCCGGCGGTACTTCTCCGAGTAGGTGCCTCGCCGTGTAAATCTGGCCCGTGTGGTAGCTCACGTGGAAAATCTGATACTTCTGGAATTCGCGGAGCGTTGTGCCGGACGGTCCGCCTTGGGGCCAGCCGGGGGGCGCGGCGTCGAGCTGTGGGTTGCTAGCTCTGAGTTGCGCCATTGACTCTTGGTGAATGCGCGTCAGCTCTTTGGAAACTTCGTCCGCCGTCATGGTGAGCTGGATCGGGTCGAGGGCGACCGTGCTGGTGTAGTACCGGAACCGCGCGTCGATCAGCGGGCTTTGGATTCGGCATTTTGCTAGGTCTGGCTCGTCGGCGCCCTCTCCCGCGAACCGCACCGCGTCCCAGTAAGCGATGTGCCCTGCGATCTCGCCTGGGGACAGGAGTCGTTGGGCTGGGCGCCTCCATACGTTTGCATCCGAGAGGCCTTGGAAGGCGAATCCGACTTCGTAGTAGGCCATGTCGAGAAGGTCTAGGTAGTCATCCAGCATTAGAAGACCTTACCAGCGCCCATTGGCTCCATGGCGAAATTCCAAGACCGCATCCCTCTGCGTCAATACCCGCGGGGAGGCTAGAGTGCCCCGCCTAGTGCCCCTTAGGCATGAGGTGCAGAGCGATTTCGAAGTAGATGATCAGTCCCGTCGCATCGACGAACGTCGTGATAAACGGCGCACTCATCACTGCCGGATCGATACCGATCCGCTTCGCGCCGATAGGCAGCAAGCTTCCGATGGTCGTCGACCACAGAACGATCGCAGGCAAGGTCAGGCCGACAACTAATGCCAACGAGACGGGCGAGTTCCAGCCGAGGATCGGAATCGGAAGCCAGGCTCGCAGAAATCCGACCAGGCCCAAAACGGAACCCGAGACCACCGCGGTTAGCATCTCACGCCGCATGACACGCCACCAGTCGCTCGTTTTCAGTTCGCCAAGTGCGAGAGCGCGGGTGATCGTGGTTGTCACCTGAGAGCCAGAATTGCCCCCTGCGCCGATCAGCAAAGGAATGAAGAAAGTGAGGGGGTTCAGCTCGATACTGTCTCCGCCCTGCCCGTAGTAGCGCAGCACGTTGCCCGTTAGGCTCTCCGCCACAAAAAGGGCCAGAAGCCACGGTACGCGGCGCTTAACGAGCTGCCACACGCTCAACGAGAGATAGGCTTCCGCGTCGCCCGAGACCGCGCCGAGCTTGAGGACGTCTTCCGTCTCTGCCTCTTCCAGCAGGCTCTGGGCGTCGTCTCCGGTGAAGATGCCGACCATGCGGCCCCGGTTGTCGAGAACCGGCAGGGCATAGAAGCCGTAGCGGGACATGCGACGGGCCGCTTCCTCAGCAGGCTCCCGGGCCTCTGCGGTGATCACGTCCTCGTGCATCATCTCCGCAGCCGCCGCGTCGGGCGCGGCCCGGATCGCCTTGCGCAGGGAAAACACGCCCAGCAGATGGCGTCGATCGTCTAGCACGTAGACGTCGTTCACCATCTCGTATTTGCCCTCGGGAGCTTGCCGGATGATGGCGAGAACGTCCTCCATCGTGTTCTCGGGCCGAACCTCGAAAAAGTCCTCCGTGATGAGGCGTCCGACGGCATCCTCCGGGAACTCCATCAGGCGCCGAATCTCTTCCGCGTCTTCGGCGGGGATTAGGTTCAGAAGGGCGTCGAAGCGATCCGGCCCCAGCTCCTCGCGAAGATCGACCGCGTCGTCCATCGGAAGGATGTCGAGATAGTGGGCGATCGTCTCGTCGGAAAGCTCCTGGATGTAGGAGCGGGCGATCTCCGTCGGCAACTCGATGAGGACTTGGGCAGAGAGATCGGGATCGAGCTGCTGGATGATCGCAAGCCCGTCCTCGATCGGTAGCCGCTGAAGGCCATCGGCAAGGTCCTCGGCGCGCACGCCCTCGAGGTCCTGACGCACGATGTCCGCACTCTCGGCATGCGAGAGGGCACGGAGGCGCTCGATGAAACTCTTATCGTCGGTTCGCATGGCGGCAGGTCCTTTGCGATGCAATGGCCGCCATCAGGCGGCGCTAACGTTCGTGATGGTCCATAGGGTAGGCCTCGGGCGCGGCGACAATGCCGGCGAGAGACGATTACAGTGTGAAGCGAAGAGGCGTGTAATGTCAAGATTGGCCTAAAAATCGGAGTCTCAAGCCTGAGGACCTCAAGATAGCGTCTGAATACTTCTCCAATCTGCCTAGAACTCTCACAATCTCGCTGATCTGAGATCCGAGTAAGAACGAGAGCCTTGTCGCCTCAGCCCCGGGGACGGCAAGGGCCAATGCTGTACGTGATGAAGATCCGAAATCCCTCGCTCATCTTGATGACGCTTCCGCGTGTCTAGGTCCCATTGCAAACGGGCACCGATGACGCTCGCTCCTTCGCGACAAGTTCTTGCCGACTCGAAGCGCCGAAGCGCCGCGGTCGAAACCTGCGCACGGGGAGGCGGCAAGGTCGGTACCCTTGGAGAAGATGCTCGATGTCTTCCGCCGACACCTTGAAACCTCGGGCTTCATCCCGGACGGTGCCCGTGTCCTTGTCGGATACAGCGGAGGCGCCGATTCCACTTGCCTCCTCCATCTTCTCAAACGTGCGGAGGTCGACATCGTGGCTGGCCATCTCAACCACGGACAACGACCCGAGGCTGACCGTGAACAGAAGCTATGCGAAGCCTTCTGCCAAGAGATGGACATCCCCTTTGCGACCGGCAGAGCGGACGTTCCGGGCATGGCTGCCGACCTAAAAATCGGGTTGGAGGAAGCGGGAAGAAACGCTCGATACGCCTTCTTCCGACAGGCCGCGTTCCGCCTCAGCTGTCGTCTCGTGGCAACCGCCCATACTCGAAGCGACCAGGTTGAGACGATTCTGCTCAATCTCGCCCGAGGCTCTGGCCTGAGCGGACTATCCGGCATTCCGGCAAGGCGAGAAAACATCGTCCGTCCTCTTTTGCCCTTCAGCCGCTCGGAGACGAGGGCCTATTGCGAGCAGCACGGGCTCTGGTTTCACGACGACCCCGCGAACGAAGACCTTTCCTTCTCCCGCGCGCGCGTCCGACACCGCATCCTTCCCGAACTGAGAGCGATCAACCCCGCTTCTGACGAATCCATCGTTCGGCTGGGACTACTGGCGGCGGAGGAAGACGGATTTCTCAACGGCATGGCCGCCGCCGCTCTAGAACAGGCGGAGATTTCTCTCAACGGGGATCTCGCGTTTCTGACCAGAGACTGCGAGTTGGTCCTCGACAGGAATCGTATCAGCACGCTCCCCAGAGTCTTGTTCAAACGAGCCATGCGACTTGCTACGGAAGCTCTCGGAAGTCCGCTCGACTTCGACCAGACCGAAGCCTTCGCCGATGGGGTCGTCAATCGAGAAAAGGGTTCGGTCACCGCCGAGGGCGGGGAAGTAGTCGCCGAGTGGAGTTCCGGCGTCATTGCCGTCCGGCAACTCAAACCCGTAACTCCATTCCGCCACAGGCTAACCGTCCCCGGGGAGACCCAAAGCGAAGAATTCGGCTGGACATTCACCGCGTTTCAAGGCTCTCCCTCGGGTCGACCTCCGAGTAGACAAGGTCTGGACACCGAAATGGATAGGCGGGGAGTCAAAGGCGATCTCTACTTCCGGACGGCCAAAGAAGGCGACCGCATCCAGCCCTTGGGGTTCGACGGCCACCGGAAGATAAGCGACCTCCTCTCCGAGGCCGGGCTAACTCAGGCAGCCCGGGCACGCCTCCCGATCGTATGCGACATGGTAGGCCCGATTTGGGTCCCGAACGTCTGCCTCGATGAGAGGGTCAAACCAAAATCGGACACGGATTCTGCGATCATTTTGCGTTTCGGTGCCGAATCTGCCTCGTAAAGCCATAATAAGCAACGGGGCAGACTCGAAACGCGTACCCATACTCGGGGTTGCTCCCATACCGGTGTTGAGTGAATAAGACGGCAAAGACATTTTTCCTCGTGGTGATTCTCGTAATCGCCGGATTCCTTCTAATCCAGCTTCTCGGAAATGGCGCAGGCGGCATCCTCGGCGGCACAACGCCGCAGGACGTTAAGACTTCCCAGATCACCAAGGAGATCAAAGACGACAATGTCAAGAGCGGAGTGTGGCAAGAGGACACCTTTACCGCCGAGCTCAAGCAGCCTGAAGGAAATAAGATCAAGGCCGTTGTAGGCACCGAGGGCTCGGCGGGCAGCGCGGGTCTGAAGGCGCTCTTAAGCGAGAAAGGCATCACCTACGACATTAAGTCGCCGCCGATGACCAACGCGGTCATAAGCCTTCTTTCGATGATCGCATTCCCCGCGATGCTTCTGGCCCTGATCTATTTCCTCGTCCTGCGCCCCGCGCAGATGGGAGGCAATCAGGCGATGAGCTTCGGACGAAGCAAGGCCAAACGTGTAGGCGAGACGTCACCGAAAGTAACCTTCGAAGACGTAGCTGGCATCGAAGAAGCTAAGCAAGAGCTTTTCGAGATCGTCGACTTTCTTCGCAACACAAAGAAATATGCCGCCCTCGGCGCGAAAATTCCGAAGGGAATTCTGCTTACCGGACCTCCAGGTGTCGGTAAAACGCACCTCGCTCGCGCCATCGCCGGCGAAGCCGGCGTGCCGTTCTTCCACATCTCGGGTTCCGACTTCGTCGAGATGTTTGTCGGCGTCGGCGCGGCGCGCGTCCGAGACCTCTTCGAAACCGCCAAGGCGCATCGCCCATCCCTGATCTTCGTCGATGAAATAGACGCCGTGGGACGCCAGCGTGGCGCCGGCCTCGGCGGCGGCCACGACGAGCGAGAGCAAACCCTCAACCAGCTCCTTGTCGAGATGGACGGGTTCGACCCGAATTCCGGTGTCATTCTCATCGCCGCCACCAACCGGCCCGACGTGCTGGACCCCGCCTTGCTTCGGCCCGGCCGTTTCGACCGCCAAATCGTAGTCGACGTGCCAGACGCCAATGGGCGCGTCCTTATCCTAAAGATTCACGCCAAAGGAAAACCGCTCGATACCGATGTCGAACTGGAACTCCTCGGCAAGCGGACGCCCGGATTCACCGGTGCCGATCTCGCCAACATGCTTAACGAGGGAGCCCTCCTTGCCGCTCGCCGCGGACATACGAAGATCAGTCAAGACGATCTCGAAGAGGCTCTCGACCGAGTCATCGCAGGCCCGCAGCGCAAGAGTCGCGTGATGGATGCCAAGGAGCGCGAGGTTATCGCTTATCACGAGGCCGGTCACGCCGTGATCGGCGAAATGCTCGAGAACACGGATCCCGTTCACAAGGTCACGATTCTTCCGCGCGGAATGTCGCTGGGCTCGACTTGGCAGCTTCCCACCTCCGACAAGTATCTCGTCACCCGGGAAGAGCTTGAAGACGACGTTACTGCCCTCCTGGGTGGACGTGTCGCTGAGGAGATCGTCTACAACCAGGTGACCACCGGCGCCTCGAACGACCTCGAGCGCGTCACCCGAATCGTTCGCGCCATGGTCTGCGAGTACGGTATGAGCCCCAAGCTCGGCACACTCGCGTTGGGCCGTCGCAGCCACAACCCGTTCCTCGGCCGAGACTACAACGACGAGCGTAACTACTCAGAAGATGTCGCCCGCCAGATCGATGAGGAAGTGCGCGATATCGTTGACCGCTGCCACCGACGTGCGATCGAGCATCTCTCCCAGCATCGTGACAAACTAGACGCAGTGGTCGAAGCTCTGCTGGAACACGAGACCTTGGATCGCGAGGAATTCCTCGCCGTCATGGGCGGCGCCAAGCTTCCTCCTGCGGAGGTTCCCATCAGCACTCCCGGACGCGGCGATGTAGACGAGGAGCGAGAGGGATCGCGAGACGGAACCAAGGAGCGCAAGACCTCCAATCCGTCGCCACGCTTCGAACCTGGACCGGCCTAGTGTCCCCATTTTCGGTGATCGGGCAGTTTTTCTGTTGCCCGATCATTCCCGACCGACGGGCGCGTCTACATTTCTCCCCTAGCGCCTCCAGGCAACCTGTGCTACACTCGTCTCCACGCTGATCGGCGGAAAGTGATGGGCGAAGAGGAAATCTATCAGAGGGGTTTTGACTTGCGCTGCGCGGGCCAGTATGGCGACGCCAAGGCGGAGTTCCAAAAGGTCCTAGCGAGCAACCCTGGACACGTGAACGCGCGCCTCCAGATGGCGCTAATTCTCGGTTTTGAAGGAGACTTCGACGAGAGCCTCGCCCAACTCGCAGACCTCAGCTCCGAAAACCCAGGCAACGACGACGTGCGATACGAACTCGCGATGACGCAGTTCATGCTCGGTATGAACGACGAAGCCTGCGTCAATCTGAAGCACATCTTGTCGCGGAATCCAACCCACGAGAAGGCCCTGCAGCAGTCAGCGTATTGCTAGGATCGCCCGGTACAATTTCCCCTTAGTGAAAGCCATCGCGAAGGTGCGCCCAGAGCCGGGCGTCGAGATCATCGATGCGCCTGAGCCAACGGTGGCACCAGGCTGTGTAAAGATCAAACTCGAGGCGGCCTCCGTCTGCGGCACGGACCTCCACATCTACTCCTGGGACGGATGGTCCGCTTCCAGAATTAAACCGCCCCGCATCATCGGCCACGAGTTCTGCGGAACGATCGTCGAACTCGGAGAGGGCGTGACCGATCGTAAAGTCGGCGACTTTGTCGCCAGCGAATCCCACATCGTTTGCGGCCACTGTCGCCAATGCCTCAGCGGTCAGGGCCATGTTTGTGTGAACACGCGCATCTTGGGAGTCGATGTCGACGGAGGCTTCGCTTCCCACGTGGTCATTCCCAAGGACAATGCGCGCCCGACTTCCCGCGACGTCCCGACGAAGATCGCCGCATTCCAAGACGCCCTCGGCAACGCCGTCCACACCGTCATGGCGGGACGGGTCGAGGGGCAAACCATCCTCATCACCGGCATGGGCCCAATTGGCCTCTTCGCGGTCAGCATCTGTAAGGCGCTAGGCGCTGCAAAGGTCATCGTCACCGAGATAAGCCCCTACCGGATTGCCCTCGCCGAGCAGGTCGGAGCCGACGTGATCTTGAATTCCCGCGAGCAAGATGTCGCCGCAGAGTTGGCCAGAATCGCACCCGGAGGAGTCGACGGAACCCTCGAAATGTCCGGCCATCCCTCCCAGTTAGCGCTCGCAATTGAGCACACCCGCCCGGGCGGTCGAATCTCTCTGCTTGGGGTCTATCCCGACAACATGCAGTCCATCGACATCAACGCCGTCATCTTCAAGGGCCTGGATGTTCAAGGCATCGTTGGCCGCAAGCTCTGGGAGACCTGGGATCAAATGGCCGCCCTTCTATCGAGCGGCAAGCTGAACTTGGAGCCCGTCATCACCCACCAAATGCACTACACGGAGTTCCAAAAGGCGATGGAGCTAATGAAGGCGGGCCAGGCAGGCAAAGTCGTCTTTACCTTTTGAACTTGACTCTGCACAGCCGAGTAAACTGCTGTCCAGATGAAAATCGCCGTTCTTCCTTTCAACGCCGCCGAAGGCACCAAGCAAGCTTATGGCCGGCAGTTTGCCGCCTTTATGGGCGATCAGGTTCGGACGGCTACCGGCACGGACATCAATACGATTTCGTTCCTCGCGCAGATCGATAGCGAGACAGGCCCGCGCGTTGGATTCGTCAACATCGCCGAGGGATTCCTCGCCCCAGAGCAGCTCAACGAGATGGCCAATCAGACGGAGGTCGATCTCATCGTCGATGGCACCTTGAAGGAGGAGGACGGCTCGTTTGATATGGCGGTCCGGTTCCACCGGAGAAATGAGACGGAGCCGTACAAGGTCGACGAATACAAGTTCACGCGCGCAGATATCTTTCCCGTGATGCACACCCTCGTTAAGCGGCTCGCCGAAGAAGGCGGCGTCGTGTTGCCCGAGGAAATGGCGGGCGCGACAATGGAGTTCGGTACGGACAACGCCGAATCGATGCTCAGCTTCTTCGAAGGCTACGACGGCTACAACTATGTGCAGCAAGCTCAGGGCCGCGTGGTTCCGGAGTTCGATTCGAAGATTCCCGTCGAAGCTCTCCTAAAGTCGCTTGAGTTGGACTCCGATTTTGTCGCTCCGTACGAGGTCGTTTCTGAATTCACAAGGCTTCTCGCCGGGCATCAAATCGGCAGCTATCAGGACCTGCTCGATGCGTTGACCAAGGTTACGCAACTCGTCCCCGACGAATTCCGAGCCTTCTTCGCCCTCGGCGAGCTCTACGGAATGGGCAATCAGCACGCCAAAGCCGCCGAATCCTTCGAAAAGGCGGTGGCGCTTGCACCGGAAGAGGCCGCGCTACTCACCCGGCTGGGCATGGCTCAAATGAACTTGGGGATGCCGGTCAACGCGGAGCGAAACTTCCGCAAGGCGGTCGAGCTCGAAGGTGAGGATAAGCCCTCGATGGACTACCTCGCCGCCGTTCTCCAGCAAACCGGCCGCGGCCATGAAGTGCCCGCGCTCTGGAAGGCGATCCTCGACGCGAATCCGAAAAACCCGCAGGCAAACGTCAAGTACGCGGTCTCCCTGATTCAGAACGAGCAGGCCGCGGAAGGCGAGAAAGCCTTCGAAGACGCTCTCGAGCGGGCGGACGACAACACGCTCGTCAAGCGATACTACGCGCCGATCCTCGCGCAGAAGGACGACCTCGACCGCGCCATGGACTTCTTCGAGGACTGCCTCGACGTTGCCCCAAACGATATCGAGCTTATGCTCGAATACGCCCAGACTCTGCAAAAGGCGGGCCGCGAATTCGAGGTGCCCCAGGTCCTTAAGAACGTTCTTTCTTCGAATCCCGATCCGAACACGCGAGCCCAGACGCTCGGGTGGCTCATCGAATTGGAGCAACCCAAGCGCGTCGAGAATGTAATGAACGCCCAGACGAAGATCAACGAAGAGGACTTCGAGGGCGCCATCCGCGATCTGAAGCCACTGAAGAATTGGCTCGCCGACTACTGGAAAATGTGGGCCCTTCTCGCCCAGGCCTACAACCGGCTCAACCAGCCGGAGGAAGCCGAGGATGCGGCTAAGCGCCTCATCGATCTTTTCCCGGCCTGCGAGCCCGGCTACGCAGAGTTGGCTTCGTCTCTGAACACGCAGGGCCGCCACGAGGAAGCCTACAACCTCATGCGCTTTGCCGCCGCTAGCTTGCCCGGCTCGATCCCGGTGCACATCAATCTAGGTTTGGCAGCGAAACGGGCGGGCCATCCGGACGAGGCGAAAGCCCTTGCCCAGCAGCTTCGCGAGGCGATTGGGCCAAACGAGGAACTGGAGCCGGTGTTCAAGGAAATGGAGTCCTAGGGACGCAAGCGCGAAAGGAGATGTTCGGTGGCAACCCAACGCTCTACTCCAAACTCCCCGAAGCCCGAGCGCAATGCGCCATGGTGGATCAAGGCGTTCGTCGTCTTCCACATCATCGCTATCACGATTTGGGCTCTCCCCAATCCTCCTCCCGCGTACGCCAGCGGAGAATTGAAGCTGGGCATCGATTCCAATGCCCCGGGCGGCACTGTCGGCTCGATGGCTCGCCTGCTCACCGACGGATTGCTTGTTTGGAAAGTCAAGTATGGTCGGCCGTCTTTCTTCAAGTACTACACCCTCGGCACCGGCTTTTGGCAGTACTGGGACATGTTCTCCCCGAACCCGATCAACTACGACGTCTACTGCACCGCGGACATCGTTTACGAAGACGGCTCCAAAGGCGTCTACCACTATCCTCGAATGTACGACCTGGACGTTTTTAACAAATACGCCAAGGAGCGCTACAGAAAATTCTTTGAGAGAGTGGCGATCACTTCCTATCTCTGGCCCTCCTTTGCCCAACGAATCGCAGTGCTCGTCGAGCAGGCCGATCACAAGAAGGTCCAAAGCGTCACTCTATGGTCACATCGGCAGAATATTCCTCCGCCCGACCAGCCGATGCCAACTGGCTATAACGATTTCGACTTCTTCCGGTCGGAGCGCGTAGGCGAGACCTGGCATAACTTCAACCATACCGATAAAGGCTGGTCTGAGGTGTTCTATCACTAGCCAAAGCGGCGTGCGAGGCTGGCTGAAGTCGGTGGACGACTTCTGGTTCGCCAAGGGCTCTCCCACCAGCCTCGGCGTATTGCGAATCTTTATCGGGTTCTTTGCCCTCCTCGACCTCCTCATGCTGACCGTGTCTTTCAGCGATTGGTTCGGCGAGAAGAGCTTCGTGCCTCTCGCGGCGGCGAAGCAATACATCGACCCGATGGATGCCCACTTTACGCTCCTCGGCCTTGAGAACTTCCTGCACGCCCAGCCTGCGCTCCCCGCCTCACCGCCGCGCATTGATCTGCTCGGCGGCATCGAGAGCATGCCCGTGATCATGGCGTTCTATTCGATCGTTGTCATCGCGGCGTTCTTCACGATGATCGGGCTTTGGTCGAAGGTCAGCTCGATCGTCCTTGCCGTTGGGGTTGTGAGCATCCATCACCGGAACGGCGTGATCCTTAACGGCGCCGATACGGTCCTGCGCCTCTCAATTCTCTACTTGGCGTTGTCTCCTTGCGGTCTGGCTTGCTCCGTTGACCGGTTGCGAGCCCTGTGGAAGGGCAAGATCGGCCCGGAGGCGCCACAAGTCTCGCTGTGGACCCAGAAGCTTGTGCAATACAACGTGGCTCTCCTCTACTTCACGACCTTCTGGCTGAAGTTCGGGCAAGGAATGACGTGGCGTAATCTGACCGCGACTTACTATTCCGCCCACATCAACGAGTTCCACAAATTTTGGACGCCGGAGTTCATGAACCGTCCGCCGGTCACTTACATCACTTCGTTGATGACTCTTGTGATCGAGCTGTCTTTGGCGACCCTTGTTTTCTACCGGCCGGCTCGCAACTGGGTGCTGCTTGGCGGGCTCTTGCTGCATGGCTTCATCGAATACAGCATGAACATTCCTCTGTTCGGCTTCCTCGTCTGCAGCCTTTACATCTGCTTCTATTCCGGCGAAGAGATCGCCGCCTTCTTCCTCAAACTAGGCCAACGATACAAGCGATTCGCGGTGCAAGTGTCACTGCCTACCGGCACCGGTTTCCGGCTCGGCCCAGCACATTTCTTGTCCGCCGTCGATCCGATGGCTCTCGTCTCGTACAAGAGTGATTCGGACAGGGACATCACTGCCAGAGACGTCAAGCGGTCATGGACGCGCAGCCTTGGCGCGTGGCCGATCGGCTGGATTCCCGGCGCTTGGCGGCGTGTTCTTCTTTCCGCGGTCGAGCCAGGTGTACAAATTACCGAAGCAACTCCTCAGAAATCGCCGAAGAAGAAGGTGAGGGCCTGATGCTGAAGTCTTTTCAATTCTCTAAGCCGAAGAATCCGGGATTCGGCATCAACAAGGACTTCTATCTGTCGGTTCTGTCCTCCAAGTCGATCATGCCGACGATGCTTTCTGTCATCAATCCCGCGGGCGTCGAGCGCGCAGTCGAGGGCTACGGCGCTCCTCTGATGCCTGGCGTCGATAAGGCGGCCCTATCGCTTCCCCTCGAACGTGGAGTCTATGCTCTGGCTTCTAAGGATCGGAAGACGGTTCTGAGGATGCGGGTGCTCAGCAAGGAAGAAGCCGGCTTCGATCCCGCCGTCTTCGTTCGCAGTTCGCTCGCGGTCGGGTCGCCACCCGAGCTCGCGGCGAGGATGCTCGCTACTTGGACCCTCGTCCAGCTTACGTTCGAGTCCCACGACGCGATGGTCTATCCGGCCTGCCACTTCCTTCTCGACCTTGCCCTTCGGCTTGGTCAGCTTTGCGAAGGCGTCATCGCCGATCCAATGAGCGGTCGGTATCTACTGCCGGAGCAGGTCTATCATGTCCCCTCCGCAGACGCGCGGATCGACGCTCGGGACTTCGTTGCCATTCGTTCTCGACAGGTCGCTTCCGGGCTGCACGTCTACACGGCGGGAATGCGTAAGTTCGCACTTGAGGAACTGGAGATCGACGGCGTCGAGGAAGGCCTCCTCGGTCCTCTGAGCACCCTCCTGTACAGTCTGTGCCAGGCGCGCCTTCTCGGCGGGTCATTGACCTCCGGCCTCAAGGTGGGGGCCAAGAAGGCGCCGCTGGAGCTTCGTGAAGGCGGGCTCGACAAGGGAATCTGGGAGGGCATACCAGTGCTCGAGCTTCTCCCGCCGACGGGCGTCAGCGCCACAGCTGCTCTACAGGCCTGGGCCGACGAAGGTCATCGCTAGTCGCCTCGCCTGTTCGCCTAAACGTTCCGTACTGTGGCAGGCGATTCTTGGTTTCGAAACCGACGAATGGAGGGCTGGCGTCCATCCGAGCCCAACCACGGCATGGTTATCGCTCCGGCTTTTGTAACCAAGGATGATCGTGCCCTTGGAAAGTCGTCGCTACCGGAAATTGACGAAGTCGACTGGGAACTCCAGGTCGAGGCCCTTCACGAAGGTAATCGTTTTCTGGAGATCGTCCTTCGACTTCGCGGACACGCGAATTTCTTCGCCTTGAATCTGAGCTTGGACTTTCAGACCTTTCTCTTTGATCTGCTTAATCAAGGGCTTCGCCTTGTCTTGGGCGATGCCTTGCTTGAGCGTCATCTTGCAGCGGACGGAGATGCCTGCGCCGGGTTCGATCTTGCCCCACTC
Source organism: Fimbriimonadales bacterium (assembly GCA_038238735.1). Lineage (GTDB taxonomy): Bacteria > Armatimonadota > Fimbriimonadia > Fimbriimonadales > Fimbriimonadaceae > JAFDWR01. The sequence goes on from JBBSFL010000038.1 coordinate 13,304, forward strand.
CATCTGCCGGCCATCGATGCCGCGTTTGATCATCTTCGAGAAGACGATGTCCTTGAGCTGGTCCATGCGGAACTCGTCGTCGGCGATGAGAGTGATGTCGTCCTTCTCGCGGAGGATCTCGCACTTCGTGCCCTTGAGATCGTAGCGATTGCTCAACTCTTTCTCGGCCTGGTCGACGGCGTTCTTGACCTCCATCATGTCGGCCTTGGATACGATATCGAAGCTGTAGTCGACGGCGGCCACTAGGCGCGCTCCAGATCGTCGGCAGCGACGAGAACGACGTAGTGAGGTTGGAATTCGAGCTCTTCTTTAGTGAGCTGCTTCTTCTGCTCCTCGCTGATCTCCTTCGAGAAGCGAAGCTGCATACGGCTGGTGGATTCCTTGTGGACGTCGGCGGTGACCTTGCTCAGGCTGTCGGTCTCGATCTTGATGGCGATCTCATCGCCTTCATAGACGTTCTGTACGACCCCGACCAATCCCGCCATGTGGTCGAAGTAGCGGTTCTTTTTGCGATCGTCGTCGGTCACTTTTCGGATCACGACGCGCACACGCTCGCCTTCTTTCCAGGTCGCCATGAGTTCATTTTACCTTGGGCCTGAGGTTCAAGCCTTGCCATAGTCGCAGGAAGATTGCCACCATGGCATTTGGCCTTGCTCTGCTCGCGGGAGTCGGTGATTTCAGGAGGCATTCTTGACTCGCCCGCATTGGCCCCTGCTCAACGATCGAAATCAGGGGGTTTATGGTTTGGATTGAGTAGGCGCCATTTTCAAGCAGTACTCACGACAAACCCTGAGCTACTTGGCGGAGATAAAGCCTGCCGGACTAACCTGAACTTACCGGAGCGACGCGCTGATAGCGGAAAGCATAGAGCGCCGCGCTTAGACCGAAAGCCACGAGCGCAGGATAGAAGTCGCGATTTCTATGCTGAGTGAGCAGCAACCCTTGAGCCTGCGCATTTTCCTGTTTCGCCGACGTGCCAGTTCGGATCATTTCCGCGACTTGGGCATCGGATTTCGGATTCTCTGCAGCACGATAAGTGGCTTTGGACGAGTCACCAAATCGCTTGTCGACAATAGTCGTGTTGACCGGAGGGCTCATTCGCTTGAGCATCTGCAGGTATATATTCTCAACTTCGCTCGACGACTCAAGACTGTATGTTGTGGTTTCACGGAGATTATCGGCGTGCCCAAACTTGTCGAATCTGATTATTTTCGGGATCGGGCGACCTTGGTGGTCCGTTCCCCTCTCGATGACCCTTCCCTTGTTGATGGCGTGCCCCGTTTTAGTCGAGCCTGAATCAAGGCTCAGCGGTTGATGTGATCGAAGATCATATACAAATCGATGAAACCAGTCGTTATCTGGTGATACTCGGCTGGACCTCTGAAACTCCGCGGTTTGGTTCCAAACTCGGTTGATCTGGCCAACGCCGTAAAGCCTCTTCGGCGACCAGGCATCAAAAAGGAGAAGTCCGAAGATACCATGGACCGTGTAGCTAAAAGCCGAGTCCGGATTCTGGCGCACCTCCCCTTGTGTGCTGCTCCCGTCTGAACTCCAGCTAAAAGTCGAACCACGTGCGCCATCGAAGAACTCAGTGACTCTATGTTCGAATGGCTCCGGTTTGCCTTCTCCATACTGGATCTTTTCGTTAAACATGTCCACCAGGATTTTCGAACCGGCTTTCACGATGATGACCCTGCCACGAGTGACAGCCCCTTCCCGCATCCGTCGATAAATCTCTTTTGAAGAGTTAATCCTGTTCGTTAGATTCTGTTGCGGCCAATCCTCTGCTGCCGCCTGGGCCTTTAGCGATAATATTTGAGCTTCTTCAATGTCCTTAGACAGTTTTTGGGGAACTTGAATCGCTACGAATTGATAGGCTACCTGCCGTTGCGGTGGCTCCAGGTCACCCATCTCACGGTACAGGTGGGAGAGATCGGCACCAGCAAATGCCGCTGGTGCCCAACAAAGAAGAGCGGTCAGCGCCAGAAGGCGCCGAGCATTCAGTTGCATGAGTTGACTGTCTCCATACCGCCGGTAACCCATCCATCATCGTAAGTGCAATCGCCGATTCCGTGAAAGGGACATGGGGCACTCTGGTAGTACCATGTCTGGGATGCGGTCGTTGCCGTGCAAGTTCCGGCTCCTGATTCGCATAGGGATCCC
>JBBSFL010000039.1:0-15429 GCA_038238735.1 Fimbriimonadales bacterium
CAGCTCCCGCGCCAGTTCCCACGCCCGCTCCCGCCAAGCCGAAAGGACCATCAAAGGAAGCAGAGCCGGCACATCAGGTTGAACCGCAGATCCCAGAGACTCTAAAGGCAGCGGAATTGAAGACCTTCGTGCGTGTGAAGGTGACGATCGAGGAAGACGGCTCATTCGATGTCGTCCTGAGGACCTCCAGTGGCAATCAAGAGGTCGACTCCCTCGTGCTGGATGCCTTGAAAAAATGGCGCTGGAAACCGGCCATGAAGGACGGCTCCCCCGTTCGCTCAGTGGCCCTATTCAAATTTGAGTTCGAAATCAAGTGAGCGGAAAAATGAGGTTCCACTGAAGGATGAACACCAAGAACAAAAATGCTTGCCTACGTCGTCTAGCCCGAATCGCCGGGCAAATCGCAGGCATCTCGCGAATGGTCGATAGTGAACGGCCTTGCAAGGATACGCTTCAACAGATTTGCTCCGTTCGCGCGGCGATGGACCAGGTCGGAATCCTTTTTGTGGCGGAACACTTATCCGCTTGCGTTTTGCTGGTCGATGACGAGGGCAATCAATGTTGCGAGCTGCCAGAGGACCAGCGTTCGGACGAGATCCACGGCACGCTAACCCGCTTTCTTCGAACCCGGGGGGCCTAACCTCACGGCTGACCGGTTTTCCGCCGACCACGTTGACAAAAAGCCGCTCCCGCGCACTTAGCAAGTGTGAATCGCGAATCGTGAATCGTGAAAATGCGCCGGAATATGGTTGTGAAACTGTGAAACTGTGAACTTGGGAGCTGTCCGTGATCAGTAGTCAGCCATCAACGATCGGACCATCAGCCATCAAATCCCGCAACTTCCGGGAAGGCGATCTACGGCCTCGCAAGCATTCAGGAAGCTCCGTTCACAGCCGAACAGCTTTTGGAACTTCTGGCGACGCTTCCCCCGGAACTACCCATACAGGCACGCCGCCAGACCGTCAAAATCACGATTCAGGCGATGGCAAAAACCGTTCCTGTAACGCCGGAGATTACCGTCACCGACGCATCCCGAAAGCTGGCCGCGTTGCCCGCTTATGACGATAGTTATGCCAAGCAAGCGAACGAGTTCGTGACGGCGCCGGAAGCGGATATTAAGTCGTTAGAAGCTCAGATCGAATCTAAGAGAGCCGCAATTGCGGATGCCCAGTCGAAGCAGCAGACCATGACCAAGGCGTGTACGGATGAAGGTCATCGCCTCGACGATGTCTTAGAATTCTTCAGTCTCGACGTCCCGCCCTCAAATACGCGGGATCATAGCGCCAAGCCGAGGGATTCATGAAGAGCCGTTTACGTGAAGTCTGGCGCGGCAGACACTATCCGGCAGTGAAGTCGCACGAGACAGTCGGTTCTTGAACTTGGACAACGGCAGCACGAACTTCCGAATGTTACGCTACAAGGATTAGCTGGCAGAGGACTTCGTCGCAGAAAACGGAATGTTTGAGCGGCGCTAGTCTCTACATTTAGAAATTTGCCTTACACTGAACCACCGGTATTTCACGGAGGCCCTCATGATTCGGCGCGCTTTTACTCTGATCGAACTTCTCGTCGTGATCGCGATCATCGCGATTCTGGCCGCCATCCTCTTTCCTGTCTTCGCCCAGGCGAAGGTGGCCGCGAAGGGCACGGCGAGCCTTTCTAACATAAAGCAGCTTGGCACCGCCTGGATTCTCTATGCCGGCGACTATGAGGACACCGCGGTGCCCATGGCCAACCAGACGCCCGGACCGCTACTGTTCAGCGGCCTGCAGTATTCGCCTTGGGGTCAGTTGATTCAGCCATATCTAAAGAATATTAACGTCACGCAAGATCCTCTGGTCGCCCCAAACCCGAGCGAGAACGGCATTCCGACCGACTTGCTATGGCCGTACCGGCCGCAGTACGGATACGCCTACAGCATTTGGAGTCCGTACACGTCGATAAGAGTCGACGGAAAAACCGATCCGATTTCGATCACTCAGGCTGCGAACCCGGGCGATACAGTCGCATTCACCGAGCGGAAGAATCGGCTGACGCTCGACTGGACTTGGACCGGCACGATTCTTTGGCACGCGCAGACGGTCGCGCCACCCTTCTGCGGAGGCGGCACTTCGGCGTTTGCCATGACGAACGTCAATCCGCAGAGCTATTGTTCTATTTACACGCGCTGGGGAATCGGAGGGGACGGAGGGCTCACTCCTGCGCCGACCGATGAGGAAGGCGAAAGAACCGGATCGGTTTCGCTCCGCAAGACCGGCCTTGCGATGGCGCTATTCGCGGATACTCACGCGAAGTATCTATCCCCGAGTGCGTTGGCAAAGGGAACGAACTGGAATTGGAATAGCCTTCCGTCCCAGATCCAGCTTACGAATAAAGATCAGTATATGTGGGATTTGGATTAGTGCCACGCCTTCGCTGGTTCACCCTCTTGTGCGTGCCGCTCGTGATGATCGCTTGCGGCACACCGGCTCCCGAGCCTTCTCCGGCACCGACTTCGACTCCGGTAACCGCTCATCCAGGCGGCCCGGCGGCGGGCGGTCAGTTACAGCTAAACCCGAACTATAAAGGGCCGTAGTGCGCGGGATCCCTTAGTGGTGCGTCCACAATAAAGAAATGCGCCTTCTCACCGTACCGAATTGGTCGTTCGGACGGGATCGGATGCTGTTGCACCGCTGCAGCGAAACGCTCGACGCATCGACCTGCGCGCTTCACTTCTGCGAGTCTGATGTAGACCACAATCGCACCGTCACCGCTCTCAGCGGCGATGCCCTGGACGTCCTCCAGATGCTGAGCGAATTGGCTGAGCTGATATTGCATACGATCGATCTGAACCGGCACATGGGCGTGCATCCGCGGATCGGAGGGCTCGACGTGTGTCCCTTCGTGGTGCTGGATGGCGAGATGGCCGGAGCGATCGAGTTGGTGCGGGGTTATGCTGACGCCTTTGCAAAGCAGTGGGAAGTGCCCGTTTATCTTTATGAAAAGTCGGAGCAGGGCAGGCATGAGGCCGACCTACCGTCGCTCCGCAAAGGCGGCTTTGGCGGGCTTTCCGGTAAGACTTTGCGTCCAGATTTCGGTCCGGCACAGGCGCATCCACTGTTAGGGGTCACTGTGATGGGAGTTCGGGACTGGCTGGTCGCTTTGAATGTCGATCTACGGACCGACGACCTGAAGCTCGCCAAGGAGCTAGCCAAATCGATTCGGGGCCTGCGATCAGACGGGGACGAGCGTTTCTTGGGCGTACGGGCACTCGGCTTTCCATTGACGAGTCGCAATCTGACGCAGGTGAGTTTGAACCTGACGCTGCCTGACCTGACCCTTATCGACCCAGTTGTGGAATGGATCATCGCTCAGGCTCAAAAGAGCGGTGTGGCTATTGAGGGTACGGAGTTGATCGGGGTGGTGCGGTCGAAAGATGCGGAGCACGCGTCGCGGCTCGTGATTCGCCCCGAGCAGGTGGTGGTTTGAGTTACGACGTCGGCTTTCTGGGGGGTGGTCAGCTTGCGCGCATGTCGATCATGGCGGCGCAAAGCATTGGCCTGCGATGCTTGTCATTGGACCCCGGTTTGGATACGCCCGCCTCGCAGATTGCAGATGCGTTAGTCGGTGCTTTGGACGATCCGGAATCCATTTCGAGAGTCTTTCGAGAGTGTGAGCGAGTCACCCTCGAGAACGAATTCATTCCGGCTTCGGCCCTTGCCGAGGGACTGAGCAGGTCCGGGCGGCCAGTAGATTGCCTTTTGCCGGGAATCGAGTGTCTCGCGACGATCCAGGACAAGCTTCTGCAGCGCGAAGCGCTAAATGCGGCGGGCGTCCCTTCCCCGACAGCAGTCGAGTTGACGGGCGATGGATCGGAGGCGATTACGCGGATCGGATTTCCGATGGTGCTGAAGGCCCGCTTTGGCGGCTACGACGGGAAGGGCACGCGGTTTGCTCAGAGTCTCGCCGATCTCGAAATTCACCGACATCTTTGGGAGCCTGGCGGCTGGCTTGCTGAGAGCTGGATACGGTTCAAGCGGGAGATCGCTTGCATGGTTTTCGTCAGCGCCGATGGCAGGCATTCCGGAGCTTTTCCAACCGTGGAGACGGTGCAGAGGGATGGGGTGTGCGACTTGGTGCTTCCTTGTACGACGGATGCGGCTGTGGTGGGGGCGGAGGCGGTCGCGGCGGTCGGCGGGAGAGGGCTGTTTGGCGTCGAGATGTTCGAGACCGAGGACGGCGAGATTCTTATAAACGAGCTCGCTCCGCGACCGCATAACTCGGGGCACTACACATTGGATTGGTCGGGAGTCAGCCAATTCGAGCAGCACGTCCGGCTGGTTTTGGGTTTGCCCTTGGGAGCTACGAGCGGTGAACCGGTCGCAATGGTGAATCTGTTCGGACAGGAGGGAGCCGGGGATTTTCGGAACGGGGCCCGGGCGGCGATGGAAGCGGACCCAGGGGTGCGCGTTCACTGGTACGGGAAGGCGGAGACGCGAAGGGGCCGGAAGATGGGCCACATCAATGTCGTTGGGGGCGAGGATCTGGGCGGTCGCGCAAACTGCGCGAGAGAGCGTTTTTACGATAGTTGGAAGGGGAGCTAGCCACGACGAAGAGCTGCCTGGACGCCAGCGGCGAGTCCTTCCGCCATCGCGTCCTGGCCGGATTCGCCGGCGATGAAATCCTCGTCGCGCGGATTCGTGAGGACGACCATTTCAATCAGCACTACGGGCACATTGCTGTATATCGATCCGATCAAGGCGCCTCCATGTTTGCTCCCGACCGAAGTTTGGGCGTCGGTTTTGAGCCCGTCGTTCCTGAGCTTGCCTTTGAGCGAAGCGGCGAGGGCGGCGTGGAAGCGGCGGGCGTAGTCGGCGCTCATTCGAAGCACTAGCGGCGAAGGGCCGGTGACTCCGTAGGCGGTGCCTCGGACGGCGGGGTAATAGCTGGCGAACCCGCTGCCGTTGGAGGCGTCGCAGTGAAGCCGCACCATGTAATCGGCGTGCGACCGGTTCGCGACTTCGGCCCGCTGTTTGTTCGTTACGTATTCGCGGAGCGAATTTTTAGTCATCACCACGTCGTATCCGAGGGCTTTGAGCTTGTCGCGGAGCCGCAAGGCGACCTGCCAAGCGATTTCAAGCTCGGTAACGCGCTTGCCCCGCGTTCCAGCCCCCACTTCGGAGATGTGCCCGGGATCGATGCAGATCACTTGACGCTCGGAGGAGAAGCAGACTGCCGCAATCAGGAGCAAGAAAAGGGTCCCGAGCGCGCGTCGCATGGCTTAAATTACCTCCCCACTGCGGTGCGAAGGGAGTGGCACCCTGTGGGAGTGCGCATTAGTTGTAGAGCCGAATGGCACTCTCCTTGCAGCAAAAGCAAAGTGCGCCAACGGATCGGCGCGCAAGGCCAGTAAAATAGCCAGGAGGCCCTTATGCTTTTTGCCGAATCGGAAATTCCTCAGTCGCCCACGGATGTTTTGATGTTGCCGCTCATCATCCTCTTTTTCGGCGCGGTCGTCTATGCCGCCGCCTATGCGAAGGGCATGCAGGTGCGCAAGCTGCCGATGTTCCGCTTTATCGGCGTTGCCTTGATCGTGATCGCCATCTTCCTCGGGTTCCAGAGCTTCTGGCAGCTCCAAGACGCGCTGTACAAAGCGTCGATCGGCAAGCGCGTGCTCTACGCGCACTATCTCGGCTTCTTTTTTCCCTTGCTGTGCGCCATCGCGGTGGGCGTGATGGAGTTCCTTTTCCGCCGCCGGGGCAACCAGTGGGAATGAATTGGCTGCCTTGGTAGGTTGAACCTCGCAAGCATGCAGCCCCTTCGCGACGGAGCCGTCAATCTCCCCGGAGTCGTCCTCGTAACGGGCGGTTCAGGCTTCATCGGCTCCGCCTTCCTCCTTCGGCTCGCGCCTCAATTTCCGGCGATCCGCTTCGTCAACGTCGACTGCCTCACCTACGCGGCGAACCCGGCAAGCCTAAAACCTCTGGAGTCGCACCCGAATTACGCCTTTCGTCAAGTCGACATCGCCGAAGCCGAACTGGTGGAAGCACTCTTCGACCAAGAGCGGCCCGATTGGGTCGTCCACTTCGCCGCCGAGAGCCATGTCGATCGGAGCATCCTCGGTCCCGGCGAGTTCGTCCGCACCAACGTGGTCGGCACATTCAACCTTCTGGAAGCCGCCCGAACCCGTTGGGCCGCTGAAGGCCACGCCTTCCACCACATCAGCACCGATGAGGTTTTTGGGTCGCTGGGACCGACCGGCAAGTTCGACGAAGCCACCCCCTACGATCCAAGCTCGCCCTATTCGGCGTCCAAGGCCGCTTCCGACCATCTCGTGAACGCCTACCACCGAACCTATGGATTGCCGACCCGGATCACGAACTGCTCCAACAACTACGGCCCGCGCCAAAATCCGGAGAAGATGATCCCCACGATGATCCTCGCCGCCGCCGAGGGCCGGCCCCTGCCTGTCTATGGCGAGGGCAAGAACGTGCGCGATTGGCTGTTCGTCGACGACCATGTCGACGCTATTTGGAGCGTGGCGACGAAGGGCAAGAACGGCGAGACGTACTGCGTCGGCGGAGACTGCGAGCGCACGAATCTCGATATCGTCAAGGATATCTGCGCCGAGGTCGCCCGCCATCAAGACCGGCCGGCCGCCGAAATCCTTGAGCAAATCACGTTCGTCGAGGATCGCAAGGGCCACGATTTTCGCTACGCGATCGACTTCTCGAAGATCCAGCGCGAACTCGGCTGGTCGCCAAAGCACTCTTTTCAGCAGGGCCTCCGCGAGACCATCCGCTGGTACCTCGAAAATCCGGAATGGATCGCCGCCGCGAGGGCTCGCGCATGATCCGAAAGGGCATCATCCTCGCCGGTGGTTCGGGCACCCGGCTCTGGCCGATCACTCGCGCCGTCAGCAAGCAACTGTTGCCCGTCTACAACAAACCCATGATCTATTACCCGCTCTGCACCCTGCTGCAGGCGGAAATCCGCGACCTGCTTATCATCACCACCCCCCACGAGCAGCCGCTTTTCCAGCGCTTGCTGGGCGATGGGAAGGACTGGGGCGTGTCGATCCAATACGCCGTCCAGCCTGCGCCGGAAGGGCTGGCCCAGGCATTCTTGATCGGCGAAGAGTTCATCGCCGGGGAAGGATGCGCGCTCGTCCTCGGCGACAATATTTTTTACGGGCAGTCTCTGCGCGAACAGCTCCTGACCGGCGCTCAGGGCGAGCAGGGCGCGACGGTGTACGCCTACCGCGTTGCCGACCCCGAGTCCTACGGTGTCATAGCCTTCGACGATCAAGGCAAACCCGCGTCGATCGAAGAAAAGCCGAAGGCGCCTAAGTCGAATTGGGCGGTGACTGGCCTCTACTTCTATGACCGGCAGATCGTAGAAATCGCCAAATCTGTCCGTCCAAGCGCCCGAGGCGAGTTGGAGATCACATCGATTAACGACCATTACCTCCAGTCCGGCAAACTGCGAGTCGAGCATCTGGGGCGAGGATCGGCATGGCTCGACACGGGAACCCACGAGAGCCTGGTCTTGGCGGGCAACTTCGTCGAAACGATCGAAAAGCGCCAAGGTCTCATGGTCGCCTGCCCCGAAGAAATCGCCTTCCGCTCCGGCTGGATCGACGCGCAGCAGCTCATAAAACTTGCTGAGCCCTTGCGAAGAAACGAGTACGGCAAATACCTAGAGCATCTCGCCCAAACCGGCGGGGGGCTGGATGACTAGGCGAGCGTTAGGTTCTCCTCGTCGGAAGGAGGGTCCAGGGGTGGATGACGGGCTCTACAGATTTGTGGAGGGAGTTCACCCAACCTCAGCCCTTCCCTCAAGGAAAGGAAGCCGAAGTGGTTTGGTGGAGTGCGATGCTAGTTAGGCAGACTCCCCTCCCAGGCGTCCTCGTCGTCGAACCGAAAACCTTCCGCGACGAACGAGGCTTCTTCCTCGAAACTTACCAACGGGACCGGTACAAGGAAGCCGGGATCGACGCCGAATTCGTCCAAGACAACGCCTCCCGATCGACGCGCGGCACGCTGCGTGGCCTGCATCTGCAGCACCCAAATGACCAGACCAAGCTCGTCTACGTCCTCGAAGGCGAAGTCTTCGATGTCGCGGTCGACGTCCGACTAAGCTCGCCCATGTTCGCCAAGTGGCACGGCGAGATTCTGACGGCCGAGAACTCCATCCAACTGTTCATACCCGAAGGCTTCGCCCACGGATTCTGCGTCTTGAGCGAAACGGCCCTGTTCGCCTACAAGTGCACGGCCCCTTACGCTCCCACCGACGAGATCACGATTGCCTGGAACGACCCTCTGATCGGCATCGAGTGGCCCGTCGCCCAGCCGAACCTATCCTCCCGCGACGCCGCGGCTTCAAGTCTCGAAGATTTGACCGCGAAGCTCCCTCGAACCTGACGCTACCTTAGGGCGGCGCGGTCTCGTAAGTCCCTACACTTGTCGAGGCGGTTATGCTGTATGGGGAAGGTGCCAAAAAGGCGTGAGGGGGGTCAGTCACCCGAGTGTTAATCTCGCCCATCGCGCCGGAGTTGGCTATCCTGAATCCAATGCGAGCGGTTCTTGCTTTCCTCCTCTCTGGCATCGCGGTCACCACCTTCGCCCAATCTTGGATGCCGAGCGAACCAGGGCCTGTCAGGACAAAAGCCTCCGGCAACGACATCACGATCGAAAACAAGGCGATCCGGATCCATTGGAATCCAGCGGAAGCCAACGGCCTCGGAGGGCTGAGCGTTCGAAACCTCTGGACCGATGAAAGCGCCGACGTCTACTCCGGATACAACGTCTCGAACCCCTTCGCCCTTACGTACAAAAGCCCGGCCGGGAGACGGTATTTTCATGGCAGTAAGGCTCGCCTTGTCAAGATGCCGAAGGGGTACTCCATCGTCAGCGATTGGGGAGCCAACCCGCTTTCGGTTCACTGGCAGCTCGTTCTCCGCGACGGTCAGAATTACGCCCGCTCGATAGTCACCTTGAAGGTCGGAACCGCGGACCAAGACATAGAAGCAATCACGCTCATTGGTGGGAAGATGTCCGCTACGGTCGTCGGTACGGTTCCGGGCTCCCCGATCGTTACAAGAAGCATTTTCCTAGGCGCTGAACACCCGATGGCCGAGTCCAAAGTGGAAAACGGCCTCGCCACCTCCTCAATCCTCCGCAAACTCCCGATCAAGGCCGGTCAGTCGGTCACCTACTCCGCAGTCATCGGTGTAGCACCGCCCGGCCAAATGCGCCGGGCGTTTCTTAACTACATCGAACGCGAGCGCCCCCGGCCGTACAAGCCATTCCTCCACTACAACTCTTGGTACGACCTCGGCTACTTCAACCGATACACCGAAGCCGAATGCCTGGAAAGAATCAAGACCTTCGGGGAGGAGCTGTCCGTCAAGCGCGGCGTCGAGCTCAGTTCGTTCCTCTTCGACGACGGATGGGACAACCCGAATACCGTCTGGGAATTCACGAAGGACTTCTCGAACGGCTTCGTTCCCATGAAGTTCGAAGCCGCTAAATACAAGGCAGCTCCTGGGGCGTGGCTCTCTCCTTGGGGAGGCTACGGCACGCCGCGTAAGGATCGCCTCGCCGCCGGTGCAAAAGCAGGAATGGAGATCGACTCCCAGGGATATGCCCTGAGCGGCCCCAAATACTACGATCGCTTCCACCAGGTCACCCTCGACATGGTGACCAAGCAGGGCATCAACCAATTCAAGTTCGACGGCACGGGCTCGCCCGACAAGCAGTTCCCCGGAAGCCGCTTCGACAGCGACTTCGACGCCGCCATCCAACTTATCAAGGACCTAAGGGCGGCCCGCCCCGGCCTCTTCGTAAATCTCACCACGGGCACATGGCCCTCCCCCTTCTGGACCCGCTACGCCGACTCGATTTGGCGCGGCGGAGGCGACCACGACTTCGCCGGAGTCGGCCCCGATCGCGAGCGCTGGATCACCTATCGTGATGGCGACACCTACCACGGCGTGGTCCTAAAGGGCCCCCTGTATCCCCTTAACTCCCTCATGCTGCATGGCCTCATCTACGCCCAGCACGCCCACAGCCTATCCACCGATCCCACTGGCGCCTTCCGCCACGAGGTGCGCTCGTACTTCGGGAGCGGCACCCAACTTCAAGAGATGTACATAACTCCCTCGCTGCTCTCCAGGCAGAACTGGGACGACATCGCGGAGAGCGCCAAGTGGTCCCAAGCAAATGCGGACGTGCTTCGAGATACCCATTGGGTTGGGGGCGATCCGTTGAAGGGAGAGGTCTACGGCTGGGCGGCGTGGAAACCGCGGAAAGGGTTTCTAACCTTGCGAAACCCGAGCGACAAGGCGCAGGCTTTTTTCGTGGATGTTCGGACAGTCTTCGAGTTACCGATACCTCAGCCATCACGGGGTCTCTGGTTCGTGAAAGACGCTTGGGACCCACGCGGAGTTGGTTTTTGGGGTGTCCCGGGCCGTGGCAGCGTGGTGTTGCTGGATCCTTTCGAGGTCGTTACCATCCAGGCGATCCCAGGCATTTACCCTGCAGGGATTGAGCCGCTGCCGCCCGACTTCTCGTCCGATGTGCCGGTCCGGTCCCAGCGACCACTTTCGGAGGGGTTTCAGGTCCTTAACGTCGGCATGAACGCGCCGATCATCCCCAACTCGGAGGCGATTCGAATCTTCGGGCCGCTCGACCCATTGCCTGATGCTCAATTCACTTCTAAGGTTCTGGTTGTCACCATTGGCAAGTTTGCGGCCAGGATGGGTTCATTCGGTACCGCAGCGGCTGAATGGACTGAGTTGATCTCGCATTTGGAGCAATTGCCGGGTCGGCCTACGCTGTATTTCGCTCTCGCCTCTCATATGGATATTGACGAAGTTCTTGAACTTCCACTATTGCGCCAGTTCGCACGAGAGCGGCGCATTCCGGTGATCAATCTCGCTTCCAATACAAGCGAGTCATTGACAGCAGCAATCGCCGATATCCTCGTCGACCGTCGCGCCGATAAGAAGGGCTGGAAGCTGGTCTCCACCGACAGCGAACAGCCCGACGAGGGCCCCGCGAAGAACGCCATCGACGGAGACCCGAACACCTACTGGCACACCCGCTACGATCCGACGCTCGACAAGCAACCCCACGAATTGGTCGTCGATATGGACAAGGCGGAAAGCATCGCCGGATTCCGCTACCTCCCGAGGCAGGACGGCGGCATCAATGGCCGCGTGAAGGGATACCGGTTCTTCGTGAGCGGCCCAAGTCCCTCCTCCCGCCCCAGCGACCTCGCGCCAGACGGAACTGCCTGGATCGAAGTAGCCTCCGGCGAATTCCCGAACACTCTGGAAGCCACCAAAATAAAGCTGAAAACCCCCACCACCGCCCGCTACTTCAAGTTCGTCTCCCTCTCCGAAGTTAACGGCCAACCCTACGCAAGCGCCGCCGAGATCGACGTGGTCAGGAACTGAGCGTCGCCTGAGTGAATGCGGCGAAGGATCTGACCTAAGGGTCGCGTCGTCCCCGCGAACTAGCGCCTTCCAACTACATCGATCCAAACGCTCGTGAGGATGACGTTGAATGAAGCGGGCACGGTAGGTGGTGCCAAAGAGTCATCCATTGCCGTTTAGGTCCAGTAAGTCTTTGGCCCTACGGTGGAATGGTGGCCCAGAGTTCTTCATCGGCTACTAACGCAGGGGCGACTCTGCAATGGAGGAGATAACAGATGTCGAACATTCAGCAAGGTTTCCGAGAAGTGAGATGGGATGAATCCGCGAGACAGCCGTCAGCATTCTGCCGATGGAACTGGTCCGAGCAGAGACCCAGCGGCGCCGAGATCGCTACGATCCGATCAATGAACGGTCGAGCGGGGTGCGACAATGTTTAGGGAAAGCAACGGCGAGTTTGGCGGCAGAATTCACCTTGCGATCTCGCCGGCCATTGCGCGGAGTTTGGGCTCCGAAATTGGAATGGCCTCTCAGGCCCTGGAAGACCTTCTGAACGAGATGGGCGATGTGTCACGTCGCACGAGCAAGACGACATTCACGATCAGTGGATCGTGAATGTCGGCACTCGCAGCAGCTTGACGGGACCCATGAGCCCAGACTCCAGAAGCGGTGAGTCTTTTTGGAAGAACTGCCACGTAGTGAAGGTAATTCGCTTCGTCGGCGGGCGGGGGGTCCCGTGCTTGATCCAATCTGGCCATGCCTGGATCGGGCCCTTGTACACCGCTTCGGCCGGGTATTGCTCGTCGCCGATCAGGCGATTCGGCCAGAGGTTCGTCACCTTGACTTCAAGGTCGTTGTCTCCCGGCTTTAGCCACTTGGTCACGTCGATGCGGAACGGGGCTTTCCAGAGGGTCGGGAGTTGGTGGCCATTGAGGGTGACTTCCGCGAAGTTCTTTACTCGACCCAGATCGAGCCAATAAACGCCCTTCACGTAGTTCTTGCTAGAAACGGTGGTTCCGGAACCGGTCCTATACGAAGATTCGATCAACAGACCAGGTCCCTGATCGGGTAAGTGGAACGTGGTGTGGTAAGACGCCGTGCCGGAGAAGTGCCGGATGCCTTCGACTGACGAGTCCGACCATGAACTAAGGGTTGGAAGGATCGCAGAGGCGGGAGCGCCTTTACCGGGCGGAAAGGTTAAAGTCCAGGGTCGAGACATCAGCGTCTCGAATGGGGCGCTCGAAATCCACTCGGTTTGGCCGGGCGAGCTAATCTCGACTTTCCCGGGACGCCAGAACAGGAGGTCTCCATCGCTGAGCGTAGTGGTTGGGAGCGCGTCGTCCGGGCCCGCGGGAACGAATTCCAGAGTGTCGTTCTCGGCGATATTTTTCTCGGTGCGCGTGCTGTCGATCGTGAAGATGATGTGGAGGCGCTTAACGTGGTTGTATGTTGGGTCCCCAAAATTTCCGTTGTTCGCAACTACGCTCGTTTCGCCGGACCTGACGATGGACTTAACCTTCTCGGTGACGTCGACGCCGCCTGAACCGTCTGTGGCTTCGTAACGGGCGGAGACGATTTGGATGACCGGTGGCTCGGGCTCCGCATCGTTGGCGCCCAGCCACTTAATGGCGGTTAGATGGGACTGGGGAGCCGGGCTTCGGAAGACGACGAAAACTGATCCTGCGGCTTCCAGGCGCAGGGGGACGGTCGTGCTCTTGCCCTGCGAACGCCAGACCAGGGCGGTCTCCATCGTTCCGGTTTCGGGATTCCAGATCTCCGGCTGCTTGCCGTCGACGTGGAAGGTGACTTCCAAGTCGATCGGGCGGTAAGCGGGATTGGCGACGAAGTAGATGTCGTTCGACCCATCGAGCCGGTGGATCCAATTAACCGGCCCTGTCGATTCGAGATCCCTCTGGACGCGCAAGCCACGCAGGGCTTGGTCGAGGGGCTGGTTGGAAAAGAACTTCGCAGGGCTGTAGGATCCGTTCCAAACTTGACCTGCCAAGTCTGCGACGATCTTGTCGCCCTCGCCTGCTTCAGCAAGGCTAGGAGATTTAACCGGCGGTTTACCCACGATTACCGCACCCGCACGGGCCAGTTCGTCGATCTTGCGCATCGTAGCTACCGTCATGTAGGGGGTCTTGGACAACAAAAGAAGTCGATATCGCATGCCGGAGGGGAGGACGATCTGGCGATTCTCGACTCTGGCCGACATCAGAACCTTGGCGTCGCAGCCGTCGTAGTCGTAGCCCTCCGGGACCTCTTTGCCTCCCATCATCGGGAGGTCGTTCGGCGCGTCGTCGCCTTCAAACACGAGAACGTCGGCGACGAAGCGGCCGCTTTGGAGCATGAATTGGCAGCGCGCCACGTACTCCATCCACGCGCGGCCCTGGTCCCACCAGGTGATGGTGCGATCGAAATTGGTGCCCCAAGGGCCCATTGTCATCCCGGGTTCGAGGTCGAGCCAGGGCTGGTGGGCGTAGCGGTGGAAGATGTAGCGGTTGATCCCGAGGCAGAACATCTTGTCGCCGAGCGCCTTGATCGAGTAGGGATCGTAAAGCCACTTCGCGTGCTGGTCGTCGGCGGTGAATGCTTCGGCGCCGATGACCGGCTTGCCGTACGTGTGGGCGCTGGAGGCGACCATTTTCGTGGTCTCCGTCGCGAGGCCGCCGATCCAGAACTCGGCCATGGGGATGTCGGGAATGCCGCTGATCTGGAGGTTGTCGAACGAGCCGTTGCCATAGCCTTCGGTCGAGAATTTGAGCCCGTTCCTGTGACAGAGTTCGGCCATGTAGCCGTAATAGTTGTCGGCGAACAGGTCGCAGACGGTCTTGCGGAGGTCCCAGAGGAAGCGCTCGGTGACTTCCCCGCTCTGCACGACGCGGCCAGTGACGCTGACCAGATAGGGCATCGGATCGTAGCCGCGACGCTTCATGAACTCTTCGCGGAACTTGGGGGTCCAGTTTTGGCTGCCGACTTCGTAGCTGTCGATGAGGGCGCCGATGAGGCCGGACTTGGTGACGGGACCGTTCGCCTTGACGGCGGTCGCCATCATGCCGGACCAGAATTCGTCGAGCGCTTCCCGGCTGAGCTTGTCGACTTCGGAGCCGAGGCCGGGAGCGGGGGACGGCTCGTTTTGGGCGCCGGTCGGGGTGTGGCCCAAGCGGATCAGGATCCAGTCGCCGGCGGGCAGGTCGATGGTCGCTTTGCCGCCCGGCCCGAGCGTTATCTGCTTGATGTCGGTGAGGGCGGTCGCGGAGTTGGCAGGGACGGCGGATGGGTCGGGATCGATGCGGTCGCCTCGGTCGAAGGCGGCCTTAGCTCGGATATTCGCGATGCGAAAGCTGTCGTTGGCAGGTTTTCGAACGACGTAGCAGGTGATGTCCTCGTAGAAATTCAGCTTTTTCGGCGGCTCTTTGAGGGTGCCTGAGAAGTGGAGGGGTCCGTGTACGGGGGTCTCCGACCAGGTTAGGAACTGCATGGCGTGCCGAGGCGTGACCCAGGGTCCGCCGCTGCTAGACCAGCCCGCCCCGTTGTGGATGTCGAGTTCGAGTCCGAGTCGTTTGGCCTCTTTGAATGCCCAGGCGATGGCGTCTTTCCAGCGATCGCCCATGAACGGGGTGTCTCCGGCGGGGATTCCGACGTCCACGTTGAATATCTGCGCTCCGCCGAGGCCGAATCGCTTCATCGCCTCAAGGTCTTTGGTGATTCCCGGCTTGCTGATGTTGCCATTGATCCAGTGCCACCACGTGTGGGCCTTCGCACTCTGCGGCGGGTTCTTGAATCCCTGTTCCAGGTCGGTCTGGGCGGTGGCCTGCGCCGCCACTTGGGTAAGCAGCACGCAACTGAGGGCTGAGAACTTTCGCATTGGTTTTACTTTGGCATGGTTGCGATAAGTTGGATGGATGCCACCACCGGAATTTCCCGAGACAGTCGTACCCACGAGCGTCGGTGGTCGATTCGCTATCACCTAGGATCCGAAGCAGTCGAGAGGACAACATATTCGCCGGGGC
>JBBSFL010000040.1:0-14911 GCA_038238735.1 Fimbriimonadales bacterium
AAAGCAACCATTTGAATGGGAAAAGTGTGGGATTTCGCAATTTTTGCCACTTAATTGAAGTGGACGTAGAAGGGGGTCTACTACTTCTTGTCGAGTTTTCCACAGCGGGACACTAGACAGGTAGATGTTATTCTACTAGTATCCGGCAAGGGCTTGTTGGATGGAGCGCGAATTGCGGACAAGAATCTAACGCAAAGAGTTTCGGGCTTGGCTCGCAGACCATCTTGCCCTACGCACTGACTGCTTACCACCGTCCTGCAGTCAAGGCTGAGGGGCGATCCGGCAAATTGTCACTCGCCGGACTGGAATTCGCATGGTGACGGTCGGCGTTGCGCGTCAATCTCTCCCGAAGTAGTCCCACGGCTCCACAGACAGCGGCGGCAGCGAATGCGTAGACGGCTATATCGTAAATCATGCTCTTCTCTTTTTGCGGCGACATTGCCGTTAAGAGAGCAATTGGCACTCTCTCGCCGCCTCTTCCCGCCATCGTTGCCAGGATGGTGCAATAACCAGCGTCATTGCGGTCAGCATGCTTGCCAGCCATAACACTTACTGGCCTAGCCACGGGTTCATCGGAATCGGCGAGGGCGCCACAGGACACCAGGATTTCCTTGCGATGAGGGGCGGTTCGTTCACCCGACGGGTTGCAACGGGACCTGCAAGGTCCGTTGTTCAAAGTAACAATGCGTCTCGCTCAGTGTTCGCCCTCACTTGCGTTTTTCCAATTACCGATAGACCTCAGAAGATTTCGTCCCGTCAGCACTGCCGAGGACTCCAGACCGCCTAAGAGATACACTCCATCGATATGGAATCGCGACTGCTCGACGCCCTCTCCGAACGCGTCCTTGTATGGGACGGGGCAATGGGAACGCAGCTTCAGGCGGCAGACCTGACGGCCGACGACTTCGTGTTGCCCGCCTCTGGCTGGTCGCCGGCGGTCACCGCAGCTGCGGAGCGGATCGGAGGTCAGTCCCTGGAGGGATGTAACGAAATGCTCGTGCTGACTCAGCCCGAGCTGGTTCAGCGCATCCATCAGGCTTACTTTGAAGCCGGGTCCGACATCGTCGAGACGAATACCTTCGGCACGACGAGCGTCGTTCTCGCCGAATACGCAATTCCCGAGCTGGTTTACGACCTCGCCCTCCAAGCCGCGATCGTTGCCAAGAAGGCGGCGGTCCGCCATTCCACCGACGCCAAACCGCGCTTCGTAGCGGGAGCGCTCGGCCCCGGGACGAAATTGATCTCGCTCAGCCAGGTCACCTGGCAGGACCTGGAATCCACCTATAGCGAAGGCTTTCGGGGCCTTCTCGAGGGCGGCGTGGACGCGCTGCTGCTAGAGACCCTCCAAGACCTGCTGATGGTCAAGGCGGGCATCGTGGCCGCCGAGCGAGCCATGGCTGAAACTGGCCGCCAGGTTCCTCTCATGGTCCAAGTGACGATGGAGCAGACCGGCACGATGCTTCTCGGCAGCGAGATGGGCGCCGCCCTAAATATGCTTGAGGCGTTCCCATCGGTCACCGCGATAGGTCTCAACTGCGCGACGGGCCCTCAGGAGATGCAGTCGCACATCCGGTTCCTTGGGCAGAACTCCACACGGCCGCTCACGGTTCAGCCGAACGCCGGCCTCCCGATCATGGAGAAGGGCCAAGCGAAATACAAGCTCACGCCAGAGCAACTGGCGGACGCCCACGAGGAATTCGTCCGCGACCACGGCGTCGCCCTTTGCGGCGGCTGCTGCGGCACAACGCCGGACCACATCCGTGCCGTCGCCGCGCGAGTCGGCGGCCGTCCCCACGGCCAGAGTGCACACTGGCAGAGGGTGCGCCACCTCTTCCCCGGCTTCGATTTCCAGATGGTCGACGACGAGCACGCGGCCGCCCTCAAGCTCGTCGGGTGTTCCAGTCTCTACCAGTTCCAGCCTTACGAGCAGGATTCGAGCTTCCTCATCGTGGGTGAGAAAACAAACGCGAACGGCAGCAAAGCGTTTAGGCAGATGCTTGCCGAGGAGAATTGGGAGGGGCTCACCGAGTTGGCGCGAGAACTGGAGGGTGAGGGATCCCACGTTCTCGATGTCTGCACCGCCTACGTCGGGCGGAACGAAGAGCGCGACATGCGCACGCTGCTACCCCAATACAACAAGAGCGTCACGGTGCCGCTGATGATCGACTCCACCGAGGCGCCGGTCGTAGAAGCGGCGCTGCAATGCGTCGCGGGCAAACCGATTGTCAACTCAATCAATTTTGAAGACGGCGAAGCTCGCACCGCCCGAGTCCTCGGCCTCTGCCGGAAATACGGCGCCGCCGTCGTCGCGTTGACCATCGATGAGGATGGCATGGCGAAGACGGTCGAAAAGAAAATCGAGATCGCCGACCGGCTTCTGGACCGAGCCCGGCAACACGGCTTGCCCGACCACGACGTGTTCATCGACTGCCTGACCTTTACGTTGGGATCGGGCGACGAGGAATTCCGGGCCTCCGCCATCGCGACGATCGAAGCGATCCGGCAGCTCAAGCTCAAACATCCGCGCGTCAACACGATCCTGGGAGTCTCGAACGTTAGCTTCGGCCTCAAGCCGGCCGCCCGCCAAGTCCTGAACTCCGCGTTCCTTCACTACTGCCGTGAAGCGGGCCTCACGAGCGCGATCGTCCACTTCAGCAAGATCCAGCCCGAAAATCGAATCGAGCCAGAAGTCTGGAAGATCGCCTCCGACCTCCTCTACGACCGCCGCGAATTCGCAGCAGCCGGCTAAGAGTGGTTCGGGCTTGCAAAGCTGGAATCCACGGGACTTCATCCCGTGGATTCTTTAAAGGGGTGCCGTCGAAACGGCAGGTAGTTAGGAAGGACTAGCTGACGGGCTCGCCGTGGGCATTCCGCTCGGAGCCGGAGAGCCCGAAGGAGTTGCTCCACCTTTTTTGAGAACCTTCGACAGCATGATCATGTTCACGTTCTTGTCCTTATCGTGCGTGTAGGTGAGGCTGAGCATGTCGCCTTCTCCCTTTTTGCCAGTACAGCTGCCGAGATCGTTCATGACCATCGAGCCAGCAACTGTGTATCCGGCCTTCGCGAAAGCATCCTTGTAGAAATCGACGACCTTCTGAGCACCGTCGGGCGTATTTCGCATCGATGTGAACGTCGACTGCTGCTCGTCGTCTCCTTTCAGGTTCCCGTGCTCCATTGGAGTGGAGTTCGGATAAAACGGAACGCCAAGCTCGGTCTCCGTCACGTCTTCCGTGCCGACGGTTTCTTTGTGGCCCTTGCCATCATCAAACGTCATGCTTCCCTTGCCGTTTTGGTCGACCTCTACCTTCTCTCCGTTCGGACCTGTGGCAACCGTGACGCCCGGCTTGCCGCATCCTGCCATCACTAGCACACCTGCAGCCACCAAAATCGATAAATATTTGTACATTCGCATCCTCCTGACAACGGCAGTGTAATGAGAATGGCTTCTAGGAAGCAAGCGCAAACCGATTATCGTGCAGATCGACCCTGGGACGGCTTCGATTTAGCCTCCATGTTGAAATCCCGGCCGTCCTGATCCTGCGAGACGACTCGTCCGGACGAATCGACGGACATGGTGGAAAAGTCGGTTCCTCTTGCAGGTTTGGCGCAACCTGCCAAAGCGCAGGCGCCGAGCGCTACATACAGGGCGTCTCTTCATGCCCTCAATTCTATCGTTCGCTTTTTCCTGGGTGGGCCGTTCGACCCGCTTCGGTAGACTCTTGTGATGCAAGCTGCCGCTCTTCTCTTCGCCGCCCTGCTCGCGCACGCACCCGGAAAACTTGTGATCAAGGACGTCGCCAAAGGCAGCGGTCCCGCCGCGATGACCGGCGATCTTCTGACCGTCGAGTACACGGGCACGCTGCTCGATGGGAAGAAATTCGACTCGTCGAAAGGCGGCGCTCCGTTCGCATTCGAGCTGGGGGCAGGGCAGGTGATTCCCGGTTGGGACAAGGGATTGCTCGGAATGAAGGCGGGCGGCAAGCGCCACCTTACGATCCCTAGCGAAATGGCCTATGGCGATGCAGGCAGCGGCCCGATTCCGCCCAGGGCGACGCTTAACTTCGAGCTCGAACTGCTGCGCATCGACAAGAAGGGGGCCACTCCTCATGTCACCATCACCACCACTAAGCGCGGTACCGGTCCGGGAGCGAAGGAGGGCGAAAGCGTCGTGGTGCACTATCGGGGAACGTATCTAAATGGGACGCAGTTCGACAGCAGCTACGATCGGCATCAGCCCTTTGCAGTGACGATCGGGCAAGGCACGATCAAGGGCTTTGGGCAGGGTCTCGTCGGGATCAAGATGGGCGAGAAGCGCACCGTCGTGATCCCAAGTGCCTTGGCGTATGGGCCGGGCGGACGGGGGCCAGTGCCTGCCAACATGGCCCTGAAGTTCGAGCTCGAGCGGGTGGCCAAGTGATCGAGATCGAAGAGCTGGCGGCCGGCGAAGGCGAGGCGGTGAAGGACGGGGACATGGTGTCCATGCACTATCGCGGCACTTTCCAGGACGGAAAGGAGTTCGATAGCTCGTATGGCCGAGGCGAACCATTTGCTTTTCGCGTCGGTACGGGCCAAGTCATTCGCGGGTTCGATATGGGCGTGCTCGGGATGCAGCCCGGAGCCAAGCGAAAAATCACGATTCCGCCGGAGTTCGGTTACGGAACGCGCGGCGCAGGAGGCGTCATTCCTCCCAACGCCACCTTGGTCTTCGAAATCGAAATCGTTTCCATCGCTCAGTGAGGCAAACGGGACGCCACTGGGATGGCCGCATCCCTTTGGGTCACAATAGCCGGGACTAAACCATGGAGCTCATTCGCCAGATCCTGCATGCCGACATCCACTCCATCGCGGAGCTGATCCGGCATTTCGGGCCTTGGATCTATGTGATCATGATGGCGATCCTGTTCTGCGAGACGGGGCTAGTGATCACTCCCTTCTTGCCGGGCGACACCTTGCTCTTCGCCGCCGGCCTGTTCTGCAGCCCTAGCCCGAAGGGCGATTCGTTGCTAAACATCTATCTGGTGCTTTTCCTGCTCACCGTTGCGCCGATCCTGGGCGATACCTCGAACTATCACATCGGCAAGGGCATCGGTCGCAGGCTCTGCCATAGCGGGAAGATAAAGCTTTTCCAGCCGAAGAACCTGGCGAAGACGCACAAGTTCTTCGAGAAATACGGCCCTCGCACCGTGATGCTCGCCCGCTGGGTGCCCATCGTTCGCACATTCGCGCCGTTCGTCGCCGGTATGGGCGAAATGCCGTTTAAAACCTTTATCAAATTCAGCGCCTTCGGTGCGGTGATCTGGGTCTGGACGTGCGTAGCGGCCGGTTTCTTCTTTGGCCGCATGCGGGTGGTGCAAGACAATTTCTCTCTCGCGATGCTGGCCATGATGGCCGTGACGATCGTGCCCCTCATCTTCGAAATCCTGAAGGCGCGACGCGAGTCGAAAGAGGAAGACGCGGCGGGCATCGCTCCTTCGCCGGTGGACTGCGAAGATATTTCCGAGGCCGTTGCCGAGACGGCCGCGAATCCGGAATAGCGGCCGGGCGGATAAGACAGAGATCGCCGAATCGCTCTCAGGCGCGAACTACCTTCTAGAGCTCGATATCCCCTTTTGCTCCTTGGTCTGGGACCAGGATGCCAGGTTGTAGCCAAATCCAAAGATGAGCATGGCGACGATCATGAGGAAGCAGGCGACATAGAATCGCCAGTCGCGGTGGGCACGACGCCAGTACGGGCCGGAGTGCTTCTGGTGGCCGTGTTGGGACCCGCTCATTCGTTCCCGCTCGACCTTTGGCGGCCAAAGGCTTCGATCGCGAGGGGCACCGTGGTGACCGCGCCGACGGCGATGAGGGCGAGCCCGGCCGCCTTTCGGGACCCGGGGTCGAGTCGTTCGGCGATCAGCAGTCCGATTCCAACTCCGAGGGCAACCCGGGTGATTGCAAGGAGGGCCAAGTCAGGCATGGGCAATCCCGGTTGCGAGTTATCCATGTATGATGAACCGCCAAAAGCATCCGCATGTTCCTTGTCGAAGTTGGACAGAGGTGAATTGGGGCACTTTGCGGATGGGCGGGCGTCGACCCGAGATTCCTCGTTCCTCGGGATGACTCTTCAGCGGTGGAGCTACTCCTGACGGTCGTGCCACCTTGATCAGCCCCCCGATTACCCGTAGGCTTCGTCTTGCTCGATCTTGCTGAGCACCCAGTCGAAGTCTCCGCGGGTGATCTTGCCTCCGCAGTGGGTGCAGTCGCCAGCCATCGTCACCGAGAGTGGCGCGCCGCAGTTCGGACAGGTTTTGGGGTCCTTGTCGTTCTCCTTGGCGTCCTTGCTGCGAATGAAGGTCCAGTACTCGCTGAAGGAGCGCGGCCTTGAGTTGGAGCCCGTCAAGATCTTGCCGCTTGCGTCCACCGTGTAGTCGAGCATGCTGGCGAAGATGCGTACCGTGATCGCGTCGTAGAATGCGTCGCTCTGGAGCTTCACAGGTTCTAGCGACCCGATATCGACCTGGTCGAGCACATTGCGGAGCCCCTGCTTCTGATAGGCCTCAATCCAGTAGCGGTGCATCTGGAAGATGGAATCGGACTCGTAGGGCCGGGCCGCCTCCCACTTGAGCGATGACCACGCGTCCTGGAGGGCAAGGAAGATGGCGCGGAACCGATTGTCGGCGTGCTCCCAGGAAAAGTCCGGGTTTCGCTCCACGAAGGCTGCCTGTGCCGTTCCGTAATCGGCTTGGTACACGGTCGGCAAATTGGTTCCCTCTTCGGGGACGTCGGAGGTGAGCAGCGGGCCGCGCGCCTCCTTTTGGTCGATCTCGATCCCCGTCACATACCAGGCGAAATCGCCGCCGACGATCTTCACTCCGCAATATTGGCACCGGCCGTCTTCAGTTTTTTCCAGCCCGCCGCCGCACTTCGGGCAATGGAGTGCGGTGATCTGGTCGGGTTTCGGCGAGAGCGCGTCCCGCTTGCGACTGAAGGTCCATCGCTCCACCACATAGAACGCGTTCTCCTTGCCGTCGGGCTTCACCTCCGTGTAGTTGGTCTCGAACGTCACGCCGATGGTCACAGTCTCGTCCGCATCGGGGTCCGACACCGATCCGATCTGGGCCCGGCCGACGATGACGCCCTTCACGTCCTCGATCTCGGGCGGGACAGGTCCGAGCTGGGCCAGAGCAAGCTCGCTTGCGTACGATGTGTAGTCGGTTAGATCGCCGCGCCCGCGGGCCTCGTGCGCCTTGCCGTAGAGCGCATAGATGAAATCGCTAAAGGAGATCTCCGAGAAATTCGGGTCGTAGTTTGCGATCTTGGGCAGGTTCGAGGTCACGCTTGGCGAAGTCTCTGAGACGGTGCCGGCCGAGGAGTACGACGCAGGCTGCCCGCCATTCCTGCCGATCCACCAGATCCCCACGATGATCAGGATGAGGACGGGAACGCCAATCGCCGGCTTATAAATAATCAGGAGGAGAAGCCATTCGAGGAGAAGGAGGAGGGCTCCGCCCCCGCCGCCGCTTCCTCCGCTGCCGTGGCCGCCCGAAAACGAGTTGCCGCCGCCGACCCGCGCCTGGGCGAGGGAGGCCGTCAGAACGCCCAGAACGACGAGGAGTCGGACCCAAAAGAGGCGACGTCGGCTCATTGCCCCCGCCTTGGCCGATCAGGCAATTCGTTGGGATTGTCTTCCCCTGCCGGCAGGCACCTTCCGAGCACTTCGCAGAGGTGGTCCAAGCCATCCAGGAGCGCCTGGCCTGGATCGCCTTGGCGGAACATGTGCCGGATCGCGTCGACCGCATGCCCCCAGTCTTTCTCCACGACGGCTTTCAGGACGCCAGTGTCCACCCGAACCACGGCGACTTGCTCCAGCCACGAGACATAGATGAGCAGCCCGGTCCGTGCCCGCGTCGTTCCGACCTTGTCTCGCACGAAGGCGGCGCTGGCGGCCGCCTCGACCTGTTTCCGCCGCCGCTTGCGGCTCGTGAGGAGGCGGGACAGTATGGGCAGCCATCGACCCAATGCCCAACCGATAATAAAGAGCACGGCCACGTCGATCGCGACGGAAACTTCGCCCTGCCCCCAGGGCCCAAAGAGAATGCCGAGCAGCCCGGCATAGGCGAGGACCGCGCCGCAAAAGAGATGGACGTCGCGATAATGCCCAGAAACCGGCTCGACCACCATCACGATCTCGACGCACGTGCACGCTTCCACCTCGGCGACCTTGTCAGTCAGCCGCTCGTAATAGGCGTCATCGAATCGGTGCATGCGTCTCCGATTATGGCGTGAGTCGGCGGTGCCCTCCGGTTTGGGTGCGCGACCGTTGACTAAGCTTCCCCGTCCCCAGTTTTCGCCCTTACGCAGCGTGTGTCCGCCGCGTCAGTGCCGAGGCGTTCTCGTCGTTGCGCAGCTTTGCGTTTTCGGCACGCAGGGAGGCGTTCTCGTCTCGTAGGGCGCCGAGCCTCGTTGCGGCCTTACCGGCGCCGGTAACCACGCCGATAGCGACGCCAAACTGGAGGAAACAGTCCAACGCAACCACCACGAGCAGCAGCTTGACCCACTTCAGCAAAGTGCGAACGGCGCTCGCGACATTCTGGAGGAATTGATTCCATTTCCATTGCTACACCGGAGCGACCCGCGTCGCGGGGTCGGACCAGGGGGCCGACTGGCCGCCTCGATGAGGCCGGACGTGCATCCAGTACTGCGTCCCCGAAGTTAGCCCGCTGATCGTGAACTCCGAGCGGGTGGAGGTCGCCGAGCCCACCATCATCGTCAGCCCCGAGTCCGAGAACCATTGCACTTCGAACGTCGCGCCGCCGATGTTCTCCCAATCGAAGCGGATCGAGCCCGCCGAGAGCCCGTCCTGGGTGACGATCTCCACCAGCTTGTGGAGGGCTTCCTGGTGCCCGCCCGGAGAGAAGCCGAAATTCGCCAATTCCGCGCCGTTTTCGCCATACAGCGCGACCGCCGTCCGAAGCACGGAATCGGCGATCGCGATCCCGTTGTTCGTCTTGGTGCCGCGCGTCTGGTTCTTGATTTTCCAGGCCGCCTCGGCGGCGTCGGCGTCGGTGATCGAGGTCGCGAGGTCGTTCTTTGCGGTGGTGACGGCTAGGAGCGCCGGGCCGCTCGAAGGCCAGCCGGGACCCAGCGCGGTAATCGCGGCGATCATCTGGACCATCTGATCTCGAAGGTCCTCGGGTTTTCTTTTCACGCGTGATGGCATGCCGCGATTGTAGCGAAACCCCCCTTTTTTCGTCAACACTTCCCCCCGCCCAGCCCCTTGGTCTCGGGGTATAGGCGGTTATTCCCCGGGAATAGCCGGCTGTTCTCGGGGTTTCGGCGGTTGTTCTCCGAGAACGATCGATGGTTCCCGGAGTGCGGCCACTTGTTCCCAGGGTGCAACCGACCATACGACTCGACGGGTCAATCCTAGTCGCTAGCGATGACATCGAGCATCATCTTCGTGCGTTTTGCGTCGTCGTCCATTCCTTCTTCCTCGTAAAGCGCAATGGCTCGACGCAATAGCTGTTGATCCCTAGTCGCGGGGTCCTGGACGGCAAACGCCATCGGCAAGTTTCGGAAGACTTCTTTCCGGAAGTCGCTGACGATCATCGTTCGAGGCGACCTTCCGGCTGCGAATTCCGAAAAGAGGATGTCGCGTCGGAACCACGTATCCCATGTTCGGGAATACAACTCGCAGCTATGGTTCGATTACGCAGCTTTGGCGGCTTTGGCGGCTGCTTTGGCGATTCGGCTCTTTCGGCGTGCGGCGGCGTTCTTGTGGATAATTCCGCGCTGCACGGCCTTGTCGAGCATCTTCACCGCCGTCGTGAGGGCGGAGGTGGTTGCGGTGGCGTCGCCGGCGGTGACGGCCTGGCGGACCTTCTTGACGTAGGTCTTCAGCGCGGTCTTCGTCTGCAGATTGCGCACGCGGCGCTTCGCCGTACGGCGCAGATCTTTCTTGCTCGATTTCGTGTTAGCCATGATTCAAGTTAGTCGCGAGAGTATACCCACGTGGGGTGAGGGGGTGAGGGGGTGATCGGTGATGGGCCTTGCGGCGGTTGGGTGGGTCCATTCGCGAGGTCCCTTCCCAAGGCCGCAACGCCGCACCGCCTATTTCTTGAGGAACTTTTTCTTCGACTTGTCGAAGCCTAGATCCACCTTCTTCGGATCGAAGTGCCAGACCGGCGAGCCGGAGCGTTGGAAGAAGCACTGGTAGCTCGAAAGTAGCGACGCCACGAGGCGGCGGCTAACTCGGCGGGCTACGTTTAGCTCGGCGAGGATCGTGAGGTAGTCCGCGCCCTTCGGCCAGTGGGCCATCGACTCGATGAGGAGGCCAAGGGTGCTCTTGCCTTCTGCCTCTGCGCCGAGGTTTCGGAGCTCTTCCATGCGCTGCGACGAGATGAATACGACGGGATCGGGCTGGTCCATCCAGGCGAAGTCGAACACGTTCGGGCGCGGCGTCTTGGTGAGCGTGAAAACGGCGCCGCTTTCCACGGGCTGCTCGTACCACCAGTCGATCAGGTTGTAGATGAGGCGCGCTTCGTGGTTGATCCAGACCTGCAGGTCCCGGCCGGCCGGATCGATGAGGACGGCCTCCTGGAGGGGGGGCTCGATGTCGAACCAGTCGTTTGTGAATTGCGCGAGCGGGAAGGTGCCGAGTTCGCGGTGGATCGATTTCAGCACGAGCCGCGAGGTCTCGGGCATGGTCTTCGGCGCGGGCATCGGGTCCTCGTCGAGGACGTCCATCGCCAGCGGGTGCACTAGGAGCTTTCGTAGCGTCGAGCTTAATCCTTCGTCGGTAAGTTCGACGTCGACGAGCTCGCCCTCTTCGTCGGTGTTCTCGGTTTGGACGAAGTAGAACGGCTCGGGCACGGAGTTGACGAACTCGGGGACATCGCCGCTCTTGCGGAAACGATCGCCGCCGACCCACTGGACCTTGGAATCGCCGTTTAGGGCGGCCATGATGTTCGTGAGGTCGTCGGGGAACGTCTTCGTGCCCGGCGTGATCTCGTAGAACTCTTCGAGCAGCTTGATCGCCATGACGGTGTCGCCGGAGCCAACGATCTTCTCGACCATCCGCTTCGTGTCGGCCGGCTTAATCTCGATCGGCGCCGCGTCTTCCATGTCGACGGTCGGGGCGAGGCGATCAGCGAGGCGAGTCGCGGTGGCGACCCACTTCTTGACTTCGGCCTCGGGGTAGATCATGCCGTTCGAGGTCAGCACGTAGCCCGGTATGGCGTTGACGTGCGAATAGAATTCCTTCGCGTCGTACAGATGGATCGACTTCGGATCCTCGGGGTTGAGGCGCTCCCATGCGGCGGCGCCAAGGACCTTGAGGGAAACGGGCGCGGTGATCACGACGGCTTTAGTGAAGGCGTCTTCGGCGCGCCAGTCGAAGTCCTTTAGCTTTGCCTGGACCTCGGCGACTTCCTCGGCGGTGACGCCGTTCAGGGAGAAAGCGCGGGCGCGGGACTCGGCGCTGGCGACGAAGCCCCACTGGACGAGCGCGACGCGGCCGTCGGGCGTCATCGCGAAGTTGCGATCGCCTTCAATAATTCTTTCGAGCCTGGGGCGAAGCATCTCGGCGTCTTCGCGGCGCGAGCGGGCGAGCTCGAGGACAAGGAGATCGAATGGCATCGGTCCGCCGAAGGTATCGACGATCAGCCGGATGGCTTCGCTAAATGGCCGGCCCTCACTGGCGATGCGGGCCGCAGGGACCCACTTGCGCTCGTGGTAGGCGAATCGCTGGGGATTCGAGGCGAGTAGGGCACGGACAGTAGCCAGGCCGACTCCGGTGCTCGAAAGCTTCTCGGCCAACTCGCCGAGCTTGACCGCCGACTCCATCTCGGTGAGCTTCTCCAGGATCAAGCGGTCGACGTACGAGCGTGCAAACGTTTCTTCGGGCTTTAATTCAACAGTTTTCGCCAATGGGTTTTCCTCAGGGTGCTTCGCGCAAGCGCGCGGATGCTGCCAGGTCGCGGACGCAGCATGTAAGGATACCTTTTAGACCTAGTGCCTCCGCAACGGGTGATACCATGAACCGGTTGGCACGTTTTGTTGTTGTGTTATGCGGATCGGGCGGCACTTCGCGTTCGTCCCTACGGTATTCAGGATTAGAAAATGAGGAGAGCGTTTACACTTATCGAGCTACTGGTGGTGATCACGATCATCGCGATTTTGGCGGCGCTGCTCTTTCCCGTCTTCGCCTCCGCGAAGCGATCGGCCAAGCAGGCGTCGTGCATCAGCAACCTGCACCAGGCAGGCGCGGCGACTTTGATGTACATGTCCGACGAGGACGACCGCTTCCCTAACGCGGTCGACGCGTCGGACAAGTGGGCTCCCCAGATTTGGGACAGCCATCCAGATTGGCAGGCGCGCATCTCGTCGATGCCGTTGCTTGTGGACGTGCTTCAGCCTTACTGTAAGAATCGCGACGTGTTTCGATGCCCAGGCGATACGGGTACGCAGGCGCTGGATCAGCACTTCTTTGGCTCCAGCCCTCAGCCTTTCGCGACTTCGCCGACGATGTGGCAGCTATATAAGTCGAGCTACTTCTTCCGGACGGAGATCGCCTTCAAAGCTTTGACCCAGACCTCCTTCGAGTTGCCTGCAAATGTGAACTATTTGTTCGATGGGGCGGGACACTGGCATGTGCCGGAGCGGGGGATTGCGCCGAGCGACGACTTCGTCACTTGGTCGCAGTTGACCCACAAGTATCGCTACAACTGTCTTTTCGG
The DNA here is from genome assembly GCA_038238735.1 of Fimbriimonadales bacterium. Taxonomy (GTDB): domain Bacteria; phylum Armatimonadota; class Fimbriimonadia; order Fimbriimonadales; family Fimbriimonadaceae; genus JAFDWR01. Next base: position 12,720 of record JBBSFL010000040.1, read on the forward strand.
AGACATGCACGTGAAGTCGATTACGTACGATGGCTTGCAAGAGGCATGGAACGTTCCGCTTTAGGCGGAATTTATGAGGCAGCGTTTACCCTCATCGAGTTGCTCGTGGTGATCGCGATTATCGCGATTTGGCGGCCCTGCTCTTTCCGACGCTGTCGGCTGCGAAGCGGGCGGCTAAGCAGACCTCCTGTGTGAGCAATTTGCGCCAGACCGGAATCGCGATTACTCAGTACGGAGGAGATTACGACGATCTGTTTCCGATGCGGTGGATGCGGAGGACAAGTGGGCTCCCGACGTTTGGGATTCGTCGCCGATCGGGCGGCCCAGATACCTTCGATGCCGTTGTTAATCGATACGCTTCAACCTTGCGTGAAGAGCGAGAAGATCTTCGACTGCCCGGCCGACAACGGGTCGGCGGTGCTGGACGACACATTTCCTCGCCCGTTCCCTGCTTCGCAAACGATGTGGCAGGTTTATCGTTCGAGCTACTTTTATCGAACCGTACTGGGCTTTCAGGGTTTGTCACAGAGCTCGCTGCAAAATCCCTCGATCGTCTGCGATGGCGCGGGGCATTGGCATGCCGCGGCGAGGCGGCTCCAAGGCGACGATCCGGCTTCGGATTTGCCGACTCTGACTCGGGATTTCAGATACAACACCCTGTTTGGCGATACTCACGTGAAGGGGCTGAGCTTTAAGGGTTTGGACGACGTCTGGCAAGCCGACCTTTAGGTTCGGCAGTATCATCGGCTTGTGCTCTATCGACCCTACGGGGTAGTTCTGGACGGCTGTCTCGAGCTTGGGCTCGAGGTCGAGGTTTATGAGGGTCGGGTGGCCTCCGTTCGCCCACACAGTAGGAAGCCCGAGGAATATGTTTTGTCGCCGGCGTTCGTCAACGCGCACTCTCATCTGGAGTATCGGGGGTTGCAGGGGGGGATCCCAGCCTCAGACTATTGGAGTTGGATTCGGGCCTTGACTCTGGCGAAAGGCGCCCAGTCTCTTGAGCAGGTGCGGCTCGATTGCCTGTTGGCGGCTGAGGAGCATCGGCGGACGGGTGTGGCTCTGATCGGGGAGCATAGCGACCGGCCCTTTGCGGGTGCTGCGCTCGCGCGGGAAGGGATTTCGGGGACGATCTTTCAGGAGATCATTACATTCTTCGAGCATGAGACTCGGGAGGAGAAGCTGGCAGCCGTCTTGGCCAGGGCGGACGAGAACCGGGAGAATTTTAGCGGTTTGGTGACTCCCTCGCCCCACGCTTACTACACCGTGGATCGCCAGACATTGGCGGAAATCGGCGCGAGCGGTCGGCCGTTCAGCATCCACGTCGCGGAGACACCGTTCGAAAGCGAGTTCACAGTGTCGGGGGGCGGGCCGATCGGCGACTTTCATCGCGCGCACAACATTCCGTTTGAGGTGACCGGAAAGTCGGTCGTGGAATCTCTCAAAGACCTGGGCTTGGCGCGGGCGGGAGCGCAGTTCGTCCATTGCTGCGCGATGGAGGAAGGCGAACCCGAATTGCTTGCTTCGAGCGGGGTTGCCATCGCGCATTGTCCGCGCTCGAACGCGGCGCTGGGTTGTCCGCCTGCACCGATTCGGGAGCTGCTCGACGCGGGGGCGGTGGTTGGCCTCGGTTTGGACTCTGCGGCGAGCAGCGGTGCGATCGACTTCTTTGCCGAGATGGGGGCGGCGGTGCGGGCCAGCCTTAGCAGAGCCGCACCGCTTTCCGGGGAAGAAGTTTGGCGGATGGCGACCGGCATGGGCGCGCAATGCATCCCTGGATTCGACGCTGGGCCATGGGAGATCGTCGTCGGATCCGCTGTGCCGATGATTGCGATCGAGGTTGCGGGGGCAAGGTCGGTCTTGGATCTTATCGATAAGGGAACGCCTGACCGTATCCGATGGATTCCGGCCTAGTCGCGTACCGGCGCCCAATCAATCCCCCTAATGTTTCGCCTGAGAACAGGCGAGGTCCCGGTTTCGTCAAAAAGGGCGGACCTACCAATTCGGGAGACCTTCGATGCGAAAAACCTTGTTTGCCTTGGCTCTTGCAAGCCTTATCGGAACCGGCGCCGTCACGAGCGCCCAAGTTGTGCGCGGGGGCGGTTATCACCCGTACAACGACATGTACACCCGCTACTATTCCACGGGGCGAGTCATTACGTTTTCGGGCAAGGTGACCGGCATCCAGGTTGTGC
>JBBSFL010000041.1:0-14850 GCA_038238735.1 Fimbriimonadales bacterium
GACAAATAGCGGCGTTGCATGGCCCTCGGCGATGGCTCGTGCCGCCTTGCGGCTCAGCGCCCCGATTTCCCGCTGGAGGGAACGGACGCCCGCCTCGCGAGTATGGTCTTGGACGATCGCGTGTAGAGATGCGTCCGGTACGGCCACCTGAGACGGCTGGATGCCGTGCTCTTCAAGCGCACGGGGCAGCAGGAAGGTCTTGGCAATGTGCGCACGCTCGTCGTCGGTGTAGCTCGGGAAAGGGATGACCTCCATGCGGTCACGCAGGGCAGACGGGACGTTCTCGATTAGGTTCGCGGTCGCAATAAACATTACGGCGCTCAGGTCGAAGGGAACTTCGAGATAATGGTCGCTAAAGCGGTCGTTCTGCTCGGGATCGAGGGCTTCGAGGAGGGCGCTGGTCGGGTCGCCGCGCCCGTCGCTGCCGAGCTTGTCGATCTCATCGAGCATGAAAACCGGGTTCCGCGCCCCGCACTGGCGGATGCTCTGGATGATTCTTCCCGGCATCGAGCCGACGTAGGTTCGGCGGTGCCCTCTGATCTCGGCTTCGTCCCTAACCCCGCCAAGAGACAGTCGGACGAACTTCCGCCCCATCGCTTCAGCGATCGATTTGCCAAGCGACGTCTTGCCCACGCCGGGCGGTCCGACGAAGCAAAGGATCGGTCCCCGCAAGGATCCAGTGAGCTGCCGCACCGCGAGAAAGTCGAGAATGCGGCTCTTCACAGGCTCTAGGCCATAGTGTTCCTCTTCCAGCAAGCGTGCGGCGTCTGAGACGTTGAGACGATCCTCGGTGGTGTGCGACCACGGAAGCCCCACCAAGCAGTCCAAATAGTTTCGAAGCACCATTCCTTCCGGCGAAGAGACTGGCGTTCGATCCAAGCGTCGCAACTCCACGAGGGCGCGCTCGTGGGTTTCCTCGGGCATGCGCGCTTTTTCAATGAGCTGGCGATACTCCTCGGTCTCTCCGAGTCGATCCTCACGCTCATGGAGCTCGGTCTGGATTATCTTGAGCTGTTCGCGCAGATAGAACTCGCGCTGAGAGTCCCCGAGTTCACGTTCTACTTGCTGATGGATTCGGCTATTCAGATCCAGGATCTGAAGGTCTTTCTTGAGAAGCCGGAATACTGCCTCAAGTCTGGAAAACGGGTCGAGATTCTCCAAAATCGCCTGCTTTTGGGAGGGCGAAATTGGCAGATGATGGGCAATGGCGTCGGCAAGGGCACCTGCGTCCTCCGTGTGGATGACACTCTGGATTGCCTCCGGCGGCATTTTCTTGTTGAGCTGGACGACCGTTGTAAAGGTCTCGACCGCGGCTCGGCGTAGTGCTTCTGCCTCCAGCGAATCGGCGACGCCTTCGCTCAGGTCCTCGATTTCCGCCCAGAAGATCCCGGCCTCCTCCTCCATACGCTTCACCCTAACTCGGCGCAGGCCTCGGAGCGCCACGCGTTGGGACCCGTCGGGTAACGGCAGGGCCTGCAGGGGCTCGCTCACGATGCCGATAGCATGCAGGTCCTCTTGGCCCGGCTCTTCGAGGGCCATGTCGCGCTGGCTCAACACAACGAGCCGGCGATCGCCGCTGAGACTGACCTTGACCGCCTTAAGCGAACGGTCCCGCACCACGTGAAGGGTGTTCACGAGCCCCGGAAAATGTACGGTGTCGCGTACCGGTAAAACCGGAAGCAAACCCGCCGCGACGCGGCCCCGAACTGAAGGCGAACGGCTCATCCCGAATTCACCCTACCACCGCTTTCCCCAGATTCCAAGGATTAGGCAAAGAATCCAATGATCCTGCTGGGGATATCCCGGTGCTCTTCCGGGCAGGGTTAAATCGCCATGACATGAGTTCGAAGGGTCCGGAGCCGACGAAAATAATCGCTGCCTTGCCCTCAACGGTGCCTTTCACGGGACCCGAAACGTTGGAGCGCAGATTGGGTCGACCCTTTCGGCTACGTTTAGGGGCGAACGAGAGCCTGTTCGGCGCTTCTCCACGAGCCATTTCGGCGATGCAGGAGGCGGCTGGCCGCGGACATCTCTATGGTGATCCAGAGGGGTGGGATCTTCGTGACGAGATCGCCCGGCTGCACCAGGTCTCGGTTGAGAACGTCTGTCTGGGAGCGGGAATCGACGAACTCTTGATGCTGTTCGTCAAGGCGTTCGTTGCACCAGACGACCCGGTCGTCACCTCTTTTGGAGGCTATCCAACCTTCGATTACGCGGTAGCAGGCTGCGGCGGTCAAATCGAGCGAGTGGAATATCGGGAGGATATGGTGGATCTGGAAGGGCTGGCTCAAGCCGCACATCGAGTGAAGGCGAAGCTCGTATATCTGGCGAATCCCGACAATCCGAGTGGTTCCTGGCATTCGGCGGCGTCGGTAGAGGAGTTCGCGTCCTCGTTACCGTCTGATTCCCTGTTGCTTCTGGACGAGGCATACGCCGACTTCGTGCCTCTTGCCGAGCGGCCTCCCATGCAACCTTGGGACCCGCATGTCGTTCGCTTTCGAACCTTCTCAAAGGCCCACGGCATGGCCGGGCTACGTATCGGCTACGTGCTGTGCGCCCCAGAGCACACTGCGACTCTCAATAAGATTCGGCTGCACTTCGGAGTGAATTCGGTAGCTCAGTCAGGAGCCTTGACGTCCCTTCGAGACCCAAGCCATGTCTCCGAAGTGGTCCGACTAACCAACGCTTCGCGAGAGGTGCTGGTCGCGGCTGCGGCGGATTTAGGCATCGCTTCGCTGCCTTCCCGAACGAACTTCGTCTGTCTGGATTTGGAAGATCGTGGCCGCGCCGAGTTAATTTTGAAAGCATTGCTCGATCGGGGGGTCTTCGTGCGGAAGCCAATGTTGCCGCCGCTCGATCGCTGCATCCGCGTGACGATTGGTCCGGAAGCCGAGATGCTTGCCTTTCTCGCTGAACTAAGAGAATCTCTTGCGGCCGCCTGATGAACCGTTATCGACGCCAATTTGAGAAAGCGTAGGAGCGCGGGCTTTAGCCCTGCGACGGCCGGCGAAAGTAGGACCGGCACGATGCGGATTAATACTGAGCTCCCTCAAATACCGGTCCGTCAAAGATGGCTCTCACTTCTTGTAAGGGCAGCAGAGTGGATCGCCCACGACGATATCCTTCCATTTCAAAACCAACGATGCCGAGTAAAAACTTTCGGCGAGATTCTGACCCGCGACGACGTAGTGGCCGAATAGGACCTGCGGTCGGGCCAGGGCGAACGTGTAGGGCTCGCTCACATAGCCTTTGACCCCGGTCACGCCATCCTCGATCAAGTCGCAGATGTTGCTCTGGCCGGTCGCGAGGTTCTTTCGCTCGAACGACCGACCGCTCGTGCTGACGAACGTCTCTGCGATGGCACCGGGCTTGAAGTGCAGCATCCGGTAGGCGCCAAGGTCAAAATGGTCGTCGTTACTGCCCCACGAGCAATAACCCGCAAGCGGTTGTTGCGGAGCGCGGAAGGTGGATGTGTCCTCGTACTGAGATTCGAAGCCGTTCGCCGTCAGCCCCTTTGAGGCCTGCTGCATGGCCGTTTGAAGCTCGCCGTAACCTTGATCCTTTCGATTGTCCGCCCCATCGAAGAAGAACGGCCCCTTCTCAGGTTTGGCCGCGAGAGACCGGTCGACAAGCTTCTTCGCGTCGTCCGCCGAATAACCGGTTAGCCGAGTGACGAGATACATGTTGTATTTCTCATGGGAAAACGGGCCCTCCTGGTTAAAAAACGGATTCAGGCACCGCTTAATGTCCTCTTCCTTAAGGCTTCCGATCGGGACAAGCGACTTGTCCATCGCAACGAGGTTGGCATCCACCGAGAACCCGCCCTCCGCAATCCGAATGGGGATGCCGCGGGTGAGGACGATGAAGTCGATCGGGTGCTTGCTCTTCCCAATTTGCTCGCGGACAGGTCCCTCGATGGTCTTCTTGTAGTCGGCGAGAGAAATCTCCTCGTTGCTCGAGGCATGGATCATCGCCACGTTCGCGGCGGGAATGCCCCGCTTCTTTACGTAGTAGCTGGCGATGTCTTTGCTGTCCGCGTTGTCCGCGTTCATCACGACGAGCACGCGGTTCGCCTCGGCGGGCACGGTACCGGGAATGTAGGCGGTGGCAGGTATCGACTTGGGCGCGCAGCCGGCGGCCGCGATGGCGAGAGCGAAGAGGAGAGGCATATTAGTCCCAGAAGCCACGGCGGGTTTTCCTGCGGGCGCGGAGTTTTCGCTTCACACGGGGCGGCTTGGGCGCCTTGCCTGTCGAGCGGTAACGCACCATCGCCTGCGTAATTTCCTTATACATTTGATATCGGGCCGCCGTGCCCTTAACCAAACCGAATTTCCGCTCTTTGAAGGAATTGCTGACCCCCCGCAAGATCACACGCATGACCCGCGCCTTGGATCGCTTCGCCGCCATGTTGAGCAAAACCTCAGCCCCCATTCGACATTCCTGAAAGAACGGAAACGCGTAAATCATCTCTCGGCGGATCGCGCGTTGGCCGCTGATGAGGGGCGTAATCCTTTGGGCGGTGTCGCTCCAGAACTTTCCGCCTCGGAACACCCCTATGCACATATCGCACTGATCGAGGAGGAGGGGCCGCACGATGAGGTCCACATGCTCCGGGGTGAGCCCGACGAGGTCGGCGTCGATGAAGGCGACGATCTCCGCTTCGGTAGCCCCAACGCCGGCCTGCATGGCTCCCGCCTTGCCAAGATTGGCGTCGAACCGCACAACCCTGACTCCGTCGAACTTGGCGGCGGCTTCGCTCGTGTGGTCCGCGCTGCCGTCGTCGACTACGATGATTTCATCGACCAGCCTGGCCTTGAGCACTGCCTTGAGCACCAACGCGATGCGGGCTTCCTCATCGTGGGCGGGGATCACTACGGCGACTCTCGGCTTCATCCTCTACTGATTCCTACCGCTTCGCGGCGTCATCCGTGTCACCGCTGGGCATGTTTGCCCGCTTCTGAACGAAGATTATGCCCCGAACCCCCTCAAACGAGGCCACGTCCCTCGAGGCGCTTCCGAATCTTCGCTTCGATTTCGCTAGCCTTCAGGTTCCACTTCGCCCCGAGACGGCCGCGCCCGGAGTCGGTTGGCAGGATGAGCCGCCGATTTTCGTACGAATGTTGCGGCTTCCACCGCCGTTTATAGCCTTCGTCGCCGCGCATAAAGTCGAATCTGTTTTTTCCCTCCTCGATCGCTTCTCGAATCGTGTGGGCCACCAAAAGGGTGCCCGGTGAAAACGAGCTGTATGCAGGATCGAATCCAGCTTGATAGAAGTAAGTAGTCCTGCCCAGCGACATCCCGTAAATGGCGCCGATGGGCGAGCCGTCGAGGTGAAGCACGCCAAGGCGCAGCCAACCCTTCTCCACCGCCAGCGCGGCCCACTCTCGGTGGAATCGCTGCGCCCTCGGCGTAAACGCACCTGGCTGCCACCTCTTGCGCCAGCGCCGCTTGTGTTGGTCGAAGAGAATGTCCATCGCCAAATTAATATCGTTCGCCGTCGCCAAGCGAATCTCCGCCCGCCCACTTGTAAAGAGAGTTTTGTCTAGCTTCCGGACGTCGTAGCGAAGACTCTTACCAAGCATGCCAAGGAAATCCTCATAGGTTGCCGGGAGATCGAGTACAAGGCAGGTCGCCTGGGCGAACCCAACGCCATCCCCGTTTGCTTCGACGATCCGGTGCAGTGGTTTATCCGCGCGTACCTGATGGAGATCGATGAGGTCGGCGTCGGACTGTTCAAGGAGCGTCTGCCAAATCAGCCGCTCCACGTCCTCGCGCCCATCGGCAACGAGCGGATGAAGGTAGTCGGAAGGCCCAATGCCCATCGGCCTCAATGTGCGCCAAGGCCCCCGAGTCCTAACCAGTGGAAACAGGCCTACCAACTCGCCACCTTCGTGCACCGCGATGGCGCGCGCTTTCCTAGTTCCGAGATAGTGCCGAGCCCACGTTTCTTGCCACTGGTGGGTTTGAAACGGAGTTGCGGTTGGGGAGTTGATGATCAGGCTTTCCCAAGAGTCGCGAAAGGGGGGGGCGCACAGTTCCGACCACGACAAAACGCTGGCCTGCATCTCGTACAAGTATCCCGCTTTGGCAAGTTCTGCGTGACCTAAAAGGCGAAGGCCGCTTCCAGAGATTCTGGAAGCGGCCTTGCCTTGTTTTGGGAGGAGGGGTTGTCTCTGTCAAGGATAACAACAGCAAGAGGCATGCCATCGTTCCGTGGCAGCCCATAACACGGTAAGTTTGCCGGCGGGTAGCCTTGGTTTGATGTCGAAGGGTAGAGCGTTGATCGTATGGGGTGGATGGGATGGGCATGAGCCGGAGAAGGTCGCCGAGCTCTTCCGCGAGATTTTGCTGAAGGAGTTCTTCGATGTTCAGGTGGAGGCATCGCTCGACGCTTTTAAGGACGCGGAGACGATGAAGGATCTCAGTTTGATCGTGCCGATCGTTACGATGGCCAGTATCGAGCCTGAGCAGCGAGATCCTGTTTTGCATGCGGTGGCGGAGGAAGGCGTGGGGCTTGCGGGTTGCCACGGTGGGATGTGCGACGCGTTCCGGGTGGATACGGAGTGGCAGTTTATGACAGGGGCCCAGTGGGTCGCTCATCCGGGGAACGACGGGGTGAACTATCAAATCGACATCCGGGACAGAGAGCATCCGATAACGAAGGGTTTGGAAAGCTTTCCGGTTAGCAGTGAGCAATACTATTTGCACGTCGATCCGGGCGTACATGTGCTGGCGACCACCCGGTTCCCAGCGCCGGGGGCCCCGGGCCTGCATTCGGCGAATCCATGCGATATGCCTCAGGTCTTTACGAAGTTGTACGGGAGTGGGCGCGTCTTCTACAACGCCCTCGGCCACAACCGCAGCGTGCTGGAGGCCAGGGACCCACGGGAGCTAATGCGCCGCGGCTTCCTGTGGGCGGCGAAGGGCGTCGGGCTTTAGGCGTCCCGCTTAGCATGATCTGGCTGGCGTCGGGCACTCCCGGCCAGTGAAAGACTTGCACTTTTTCGTAACCGAGTCTTTCATAGAAGTCGATTAGTTGTGTACCGCGCAGAGTCACGGACAGGGCTAGTCGTTCCTGAGCATTGGCTTCCGCGGCCTCGATCAGCTTCGTGCCCATTCCGTGTCCTTTCCCTGTTGGATCGACGGCGAGAAGGCCGAAGGAGGGGTGCCGCCGGAATATGGGGTAGGGGCTGCTTTCGTTCGACTCAAAGAATGAGACCGAGCCCAGAAGCCGGTCTGCTTCGAGGGCGACCAGATTCGGCTGTTTGGTGATGACGCCGAGGATGACCTCGGTCTGGTAGCGGGCCTCGTCGATTCCCGCGAAGACGGGCGAAGCCAGGAACGCGCGGCTTATCATTCGGGCGACCCTGGGGGCATCGTCGGCTGCGTGCATCGGCCGAACAGATAATTCCATGGCCGAGTATGCGTTTTCTTCCTAAAGAATCGCGAAGCATTTCCCGACAAACCTACTAGGCCGGTTTCGACCGAGCCCCAAAAACCTAAAGCAGGTTGTTAGCAATGCAGGTTCAGAACATCGAGTGCCAAATCGCCCAAGCACAACTCGGGCGTTATCTCGCCGGAGAAGGCATGGCCGGCGAAGCCGTCCGTCAGCTGGAGGCGCACGTCGCCAAATGCCCAGACTGCAAGATCATTCTTGAAGGAAAGCGTTCGGCTCTCGTGGCCACGCTCGAGGGAACGGGGCCCAAGTTAGTGACGGCGGTAACTTCAAAGGCTAGTCCATCTGTCGATCCCCGCTCCTCCGCAAGTAGATTGGCGCAGGCTTTAGTTGCGAAAGCTGCCGAGGCGTCCACCCCGCCCGCACCGGCTGCCGTCGTTGTCGATAGGGCGAAGCCTGTGATCAATTGGAAGCCGATCGCATATGCCAGCGCTTTGGCAGCAGTTTTGATTGGAATGAGCTATCTCGGGAAGGCCGACCTGCTTGGTTCGAAGGCGAGCGCCTCATTGCCCGAGCGATCGGCGGATCCTCAGCCCCAGGCTTCCCCTTCCGCGAAACCAACCGCTTCGCCCGTGCCAGTTAGTTCCCCGGCTCCGGTCGCGACCGAAAACCATGCGACTTCGCCGTCCGAGCCGAGTGGGCCTTCGACGTCTGCGCCAGTGAAGGCTCCAGTTAAGGTAGCGATAAAGCCGCCGGTCGCTAAGCCTATCGCAGCAGTCGCTCACCACTCGAAAGCGAATTCGAAGCTAAGAGTGCCTCCGATGTCTGCGATCCATCAATTTCCAGTAAAGACCCGCCACAAGGTGGGGCACGTGCGGACCCATCGCCCTTCTCATAACCAGATTCGCGTGTACGACGCCTCCGGCGCCCAGATTTCCCACTAAGGACAATCCATGAAATATCGACTCCTTCTCGCAAGCATTCTCCTCGTCGCCTGCGGAGCCTTGGCCCCCGCCGATCCTCCTGCCACAACAGTTCCCATAACGATTTCGGTGACCGCGAAGGGCACAGACGTGAAGACAATTCTTGGAGACCTGTTCGCTCAGGCTCATAAGAATTACGTCATCCAGCCGGAAACCTACTTCGCGCTGCACCTCACGCTCGACAAGGTGGACTTTGACGAGGCTCTGATGATTATCGAGAAGCTCGCCAACTTGAAGATCGAGCTTCAGAACGGGATCTACTACGTGGGCCGGGCGATCAAACCGAAGCCTACAGTGGATGCAAACCACACGCTGGCGCCCGTCAAGCCGGCCGGAACCTTGCCGAAGACGGTTCTAACTAAGAAGCTTACGACCCGATCGTCCAAGGTCGATTTGAGAGAGCTGTTTGCCGACATTTCGAAGCAGACGGGAGTGGTGATCGAGGTTGAAAAGTCGGTTCCGGCCTACAAACTTGATGCCTTTCTAATCAACACTTCTCTGAAATATGGGTTGGATGAGATCACTCAGGCTGCGGGTCTTGCCTACCGCTTCACAGATTCGCTAAGCATTGAAATTTACAAGCCGGCAGCACCGGTCGAATCGAATCGGGTGCTGGTCGTTCCTGGCAGCTAACCCTCGTTGGCACCTTTTTTGGGCGCTCTTCGCAGTTGCGGGGGACGCCTTTCCGTTTGAGTTCCTCGCCGGTACACTGGCTGCTCCATGGAAGGGCATATCGGGGTCGATGAGAGCGGTAAGGGAGACTTTTTTGGACCGCTTGTCATTGCCGCCTGCTATGTCGGGCCTGAGCATTTGGCGGAGCTGGACGGGGTTAAGGACTCCAAGGAGCTGACCGATCCTATTGCGCTTAGGCTCTCCGATAAGATACGGGCGGTCTGCCCACACTCGATCATCACGATTGGTCCCGCCAAGTACAACGAGCTCTACGCCAAGTTCAAAAATTTGAACACGCTTCTTGCGTGGGGGCACGCCCGGGCGATTGAGAATGTCCTAGAAATCCAGCCCGCCGACTTGGTCATTTCAGATGAATTCGCCAAGGGGGGTGTCGCGGTAAAGCGGGCGCTGTTTGAGAAGGGCAAGACGATCGAGCTTCGGTCCACCGTGCGGGCGGAAGCCGACATCGCGGTGGCGGCGGCTTCCATTTTAGCGAGGGCTGACTTTTTACGGAAGCTCAAGCGGCTCGGAGATGAATTCGGGTTAACACTGCCGAAGGGGGCTTCCAATGTAATCCCGACTGGCAAGGCGTTCGTGCATCGACATGGTGCAGCTGCGCTCGGGAACGTAGCGAAATTGCACTTTAAGACGGCTGCACAGGTTTTGGCGGACTGAAACTCCGAGTAGGCTGCAATCGGAATGTTGGCTTCGGTCCCCAAATTTGCGTTGCCCCTCGATGCGGTGAATGCGTCCCGTTTCTATATCGAGAGTGGTTATTTGGTTATCGAGGACTCGTTCTCGGCACAAGAGGTCGAGAGTCTAAACGTTGAGGCGCTCGAGATCTGTCGCGGGAGACGGGGTTCGATCGACGGGATCGATTCGGTGCCGACAGATGCGGAGTCGGATGATGACGTTCTGAAGCGCTATCTGTGCATCCACTTCCCACATAAACTCAGCGATGCCATGCTCGCGCAGGTTGGCCACCCATCTTTAGTCGAAGCGACGACTGCGTGCATCGGTCCCAACGTGAAGTGCATGCAGTCGATGCTTTTCATTAAAGCGGCAGGGAAGCCCGGTCAAGCTTGGCATCAGGATGAGGACTACATTCCCACCCGCGACCGGTCGCTGATGGGGGCTTGGCTGGCCCTCGACGATGCGACCGTGCAGAACGGATGCTTGTGGGTCATTCCTGGATCCCATAAACGCGGAATTCTGTGGCCCCAGCGAGAGAACGAGGACAGAAGGTTCGATTGCTCCGAGGAGTCGCTTGGATTTCCCTACACTGACGCGGACTCTGTTCCCGTCGAAGTCCGGGCTGGGAGCCTAGTTTGCTTTAACGGGTATCTGCTCCATCGGTCTCTGCCGAATGTCGCCGCTTCCGGTTATCGGCGGGCCTTGGTGAACCATTACATGAATGCCGATTCTTTGCTTCCCTGGTTTGGGAAGAACGTTCCAACCAGCGTGGCACTTGCCGATTCGCGCGACATTGTCATGATCGCAGGCGAAGACCCTTATGCATATAAAGGCATTCTGGAACAGCACCGGGCAGGGCTCAGGCCCACGGGCGAGGGTGGCTGTGCCAAAGGCGAATAAGGATGGTGTAGTGAGCGCTACATCGGAGACCGCAGAGGGTCGCAGGCTTAAGGAGAACGAGTCGCCGGAGCGACCGTGGCATCGATGGGGTCCCTACCTTTCGGAAAGACAGTGGGGCACGGTGCGCGAGGACTACTCCGAGGAGGGTGGAGCCTGGGAATACTTTCCCCATGACCACGCCCGATCAAGGGCCTACCGATGGGGCGAGGATGGCCTCCTCGGTATTTCGGACCGGAAGGGGCTTCTGTGCTTCGCGATCGCTTTGTGGAACGGTAACGATCCAATTTTGAAGGAGCGGCTCTTTGGCCTAACAAACTCCCAGGGCAATCACGGCGAGGACGTTAAGGAAGCTTACGCCTACTTGGATGGGACTCCCTCCCACTCCTATCTCAAGGGTCGATACCACTATCCGCACGCGGTCTTCCCTTACGAAGCTCTAATTGAGGAAAATGCGGCCGCTGGCAAGCAAGCACCGGAGGTCGAGCTAGATGATCTGGGGGTGTTCAGTGAAAGTCGTTATTTCGAGATCGACATCGAATATGCGCGGCCGAGTACTGATGAAATCTTTATTCGCGTTCGGGCGACGAACAGGGGCCCTGACCCGCATCGGCTGGTTTTCCTTCCTCAGATCTGGTTCCGCAACCGATGGTCGTGGGCGCCAGGAACGGAAAAACCTTCGCTATCCCGCCTCCGAGGAGACTTGCTTTCCGTTGAGCAGGTTCAGCTTGGAAAGATGGCTCTTACCGCCTCGTCCGAGGTGCACTGGATCTTTGCCGAGAACGAGACGAATTTCCTCCGGTTGTACGGTTCCGAGGTGGGAACTCCTCACTCGAAAGATGCTTTCCACCGCTTTGTTGTGAACGGGGACGCCGGGGCTGTTAATCCGGCATTCCATGGCACGAAGGCGGCCGGGGTTTACGACATCGAGCTGCCTTCGGGCGAGGCGAAGGTTTGGACCTTCCGGTTGGGTTCCCGCCAATCGCCCCTAGATGCCGATGAGGTCGAAGCCGTTTTCACCCAGGCGATAGCGGAAGCCGACGAGTTCTACGAGGCTCTCTCGCCCGGGCTGCCGGTGGAGGCTGCCTTAGTCCAGAGGCAAGCGTTTGCCGGGCTGATTTGGAGCAAGCAATTCTATCACTTCGATGTCTCGCGTTGGCTCGATGGGGACGATGCCGAGCCGAAGCCTCCGCTTATCCGGAAAGACGGCCGGAACGCCGCATGGCGGCACTTCCACACCGCGGACGTCATGTCGATGCCGGACAAGTGGGAGTATCCGTGGTTTGCGGCGTGGGATCTTGCCTTCCACTGCATTCCTCTGGCGGTCATCGATCCGACGTTCGCGAAGGACCAGCTTATTTTGCTCATGCGCGAATGGCTGATGCATCCTAGCGGGCAGGTTCCGGCATACGAGTGGGCGTTTGGCGACGTGAACCCGCCGGTCCATGCATGGGCCGCCTGGCGCGTGTACACGATCGAGAAGCGTGCGGTCGGGAAGGGCGACATCGATTTCTTGGAAAAGTGCTTCCACAAGCTGCTGCTGAACTTCACTTGGTGGGTCAACAGGAAGGACCCGCAGGGAAACAACGTATTTGAAGGCGGGTTCTTGGGCCTCGACAACATCGGGATATTCGACCGGAACTGCCCCCTTGGCGACGATGTGTGGGTCGAGCAATCCGATGGGACGAGTTGGATGGCGACGTTCTGCTTGAACATGCTAACGATGGCCCTGGAGTTATCGAAGCACGATCAGGTCTATGAGGACGTGGCAACCAAGTTCCTGGAGCATTTCCTTTATATCGCCCGCGCGACCAATAATATCGGGCCCGAGGACGTTCCCCTTTGGGATGAGGAGGATGGATTCTATTACGACGTGGTCTGTCATAAGGGCGCGGCTCCTATTTTTGTCAAGGTTCGATCTGTTGTGGGGCTGATTCCATTGCTGGCGGTCATGACATTCGAGGCGGATACGCTCGATCAATTCCCGGGATATCAGAAACGGATGCAGTGGTTTTTGGACAACCGCCCCGAGCTTAGCGAATATGTAGCCTCGATGGAGGAGCCGGGCATGAAGGAGAGGCATCTCCTAAGCCTCGCCACGCCGGAACGGCTTCGCCGAGTCTTAAGTCGCCTGCTGGACGAAGGTGAGTTCCTCTCGCCGCATGGCATTCGATCGTTATCGAAAGTCTATCGAGAGCCTTATCGCTTGGAGATCCAGGCGCAACACTTCGCGATTGATTACGAGCCGGCGGAATCCACCAGCGGTTTGTTTGGTGGGAACTCGAATTGGCGGGGTCCGGTGTGGTTTCCGATCAACTACTTGTTAATCGAGACTTTACAGAAGCTCGACTACTACTTCGGCACCAACTTCAAAATTGAAATGCCTACAGGTTCTGGCATTGAGATGACCCTTGCGCAAGTAGCCGAGGACCTCGAAAAGAGACTACTTTCTCTCTTTCTGCCCAATGAATCCGGGGCGCGATCCTACCTGGGGGGCTCGCCCGGAATGGGCGAGGACGTCGTTCACTTTCACGAATACTTCGACGGAGAGACTGGCCGCGGTCTTGGAGCAAGTCATCAGACAGGGTGGACCGCCTTGATCGCTAAGATTATCCAGCAACTGTACGTCACCGTACCGATGCGAGACGATTAGAAGCTTCCGCCAAGCGTTAGATAGATGCTGCGGTGGGCGTTTTCTCCGATGCTTCCTCCGATAAAAACGGGGCCGAGAATCGTTTCGACGAGGAGGCCGAAGGAGGCGCTGTTGCGGATCCGATATGCGCGCCGAGCCGCCCCGACACCACCGACTTCGTACCAACCCGCCGCGAAGACTTTTCCGCCCACGACATCGGGAAGCCGAGAAACCCGCCGAAGAAGCCCCACGCTCGCGAACAAATAGTTGTCTCCCTGGAACTCATCCAGCCCATACGCGCCGAGGCGGAAGGGACCACCGAGGGTGAATCTGAGCAAGGGCGGCGCTTCGACGCCGAATGTCGTGCCGCCCTCGAGGATCGTAAACAGGCTCTGGTCCCGGCTCAATTTACTGAACTGTGAGATGCGGATGGAGCTCTCAAAGAAGTGCTTCTGGGCACCCGGGGCCGAGGCGAAGAGCCGCGATGTGGTGTCGATTCGCAAGCCACGACTTGGGACGAGATCGCCGTCTTGGTCGTCGTACCCGTACTTAAGCCGAAGGGCAGAATAAGTTCCGCTTCGTACTCCGCTGTCGGGCGCACCTACCGAAAGTTCGTTATTCAGGCGGCCAAGCTCTACACCTAGCCTGAC
The DNA here is from genome assembly GCA_038238735.1 of Fimbriimonadales bacterium. Taxonomy (GTDB): domain Bacteria; phylum Armatimonadota; class Fimbriimonadia; order Fimbriimonadales; family Fimbriimonadaceae; genus JAFDWR01. The sequence continues at coordinate 13,924 of JBBSFL010000041.1, forward strand.
CTCGCTTTGACGACTTAACGGAGAGCCTACATCGAGGCCGACGCCATACTCTTCCGTTCGGTAGGTTGCGGTCTGGACTCCGAACCCAAACAGATTTTCGTTCCCCCGGCTGTAGAAGATACGCGGAGCGATGAACATCGAACGATGGGCGAGGGGTTTATAATATTCAAACTCGGCGGCGTTCCGACTCCCAAGGCTAAAGCTAAGACGTCCCTCGGCCCCGCCACCATTAGCTTCGACAAAGGTTGTTCGGGCCTTTAGACTGAAATGCACGACATTGCTCTCGGCGGTGTCAATATCGCTGCCGAAGTTGATGAAGGGCGGCGCGTAGGTCTTCTCCTTTGCCCGAAGTAGGAGGCCTTGACGCCCTTCCTTGTCCGTCGTCATTTCATAAGCGATGCTCTCGTAGCGGCCCTCACCGCAGATACGATTGATCTCGCTTGTGAGGGATTCTCCTACCTCAGGGTCCGCAAGATTCTTCCCAACAAAGCCGTCCAGACGGGAAGCAAGCTCTTGCTCGGCGACTCCGCTTGTCTCGACCACGGGAATCCACGGACCCTTTAGGGCCGACCGTCGTGCGGGAGCGACTTGCACTCGGGTGCTGATCGCTTGAACGAAGAGGGGAACGGGATGGCGGTTGAGTCGCAGTCTCCTAGCCTGAAGTTCGAATTGGTAAGCCGCCCAAGCTTCTGGACTGAGTTGATAGTGCAGAAGCTTCGTGAAGGTTCCGTTAGCAAGGCCCTTGACTGCCTCGTCGTAACCGCGCTTGATCAGGGCGGGCGCACGGGCGAAGTCCGAGCCTCCGAACTCCGCGTGTTTCGGCTCGACGACGATGTCGTCCATAGAGTAGTGACGGCGAAGTTGATGTTCGCGGGCCTCGGTGATCGACCGGCGGAGGTTCTCGGCCAGCGACTCCTGACCGTAGGC
>JBBSFL010000042.1:0-14839 GCA_038238735.1 Fimbriimonadales bacterium
AGCAATAGAGTTCACGAATGGAGTTACTTTCCAGAATCCCAGAACGCTGATGATCGAGAACTGCCCGCTCGGAGTTCATATCGATCCCGGTCGCGGCCTGGTCGTGGTCGTGTCTAAATTCCAAGGCTTTCCTGCTATCCCTGACGAGCTTGTTGAGGCTCTCTTACCATTTACAACTGAGGTCGCGGTTGCGTGATCATTCGCCCGATTGAAGGTTCGGCCCTGTTCGACCATCTGTTGATGATCCAGAACTGGTGCTTGGCGGCGTGGGCGGCTTTTGCGCTTCATAGTGTTGCCAAATGGGGGATCGCAAGAGCCTGGTGGTGCTTTCTCGATGCCAATTGGTGTCGGTGTCACTGTAGCGAGTCCACGTATCTTGGTCTTTCCAAACGGCCACATATTGATTTTTGCTCTTTTCGATGAGGCCCGTCGGTCCGTAGCTGAATGGTGAAAACTGAGCTGAGTAGGTCACGGTGGCCGTTGCGCTCTTAGGCCCGGTCTGTTCGACCGAATCAATAGTAGCTGCCACAGTCAAGTCCCTTACATTCGCGCTAAGTTTGGTGAGACGGCCCTGAATTTCAGAGCGGTCAATACTCCCTCCGGACTGGAACGTGACTCGGTATCCGCTCGGAAAGTTGGTGTAGGAGAGGTAGCCGCTTTGGATCTCACTGACAATCGTCGTATAAGGGGCCGTAAGGGTCTCTTTGCTGGTTCGCTTGTCATCGAAGGCTATGTCACCCTCGTCCATCTTCCAACTAAGTGACGCCTCACCTTTTTGCTATATAAGGGAGGAAAGGCTGGCTCAACAGCCATGCGAGAATCGCGCCCACTGCAGCAATGAGCGCCAGCCAAACGGGTCGCCTCCACATGCAACTAGTCTAAACGCTGGGAGGGCTACGATGGCGCGGCGCTAAAGCGCATTCGCAAAAGCGACTTGATCTGGATCAGCGTAAAGCCGACTAGGATGGCGCCCATGACCCATGCCGCCGCCGTCGCGTAGCCGAACTTCAGATACATAAACGCGTTCTGCCAAACCTCGAGCCCGATCGTGCGGGTGGAGTTCACTGGACCGCCCTGGGTCAAAACGAAGATGTTCTCCATCGCCTTGAACCCGGCGATAAACACGCCGAGCAGGTTGATGAGGATCAGCGGCTTCAGCCCGGGCAGCGTGATGTAGCGGATTTTCTGCCACCAGCTCGCGCCGTCGATATCCGCCGCCTCGTACCGCTCCGCCGAGATGTTCTTCAGGGCTGCCAAGTAAAGAATGGACCCCGGCCCGGCGCCCGCCCAAATGCCCGGCAACACCACCGCGAACATCGCCAAAGTCGGTGTACCGAGCCAATCGTTTGCTACCGGCCACGGCGCCAGATGCAGGAACTGGCGGATTGGATTGAAGAAGTGTTCGATCATCGGTCCCGTGATCGAGTTCAGCAGGCCCGTCGGCTTGCTGTCGTAAATCTGCCGCCAGAGGAAAGCTACTACGATCGAAGAGGTCATCGCGGGCAGATAGTAGACCGTTCTAAAAAACACTTTGCCGAACGGAATTTCGTTCAATGCGAGCGCCAGCCCGATCGGCAGAAAGAACCCGATCACCAAGCTCAGCCCAACGAAAATGAACGAGTTCAGGATCGATTGATAGAATACCGGCTGGCTAAAAACCCCGATGAAGTTGTCCAGTCCCACCGCATGGGGGGGACGAAGCACCTTGTAGTCCTGGAACGCAATGACGAGCCCCCTGGCAAGGGGATAGTAGGACCAAACCAGAATGGTCAGGGCCGCCGGCGCGATGCACAGCCCTACGAACCTATAGACCCGTGAGCGCGAGATGCCCGCCGGAAGTCGCTCTATCGGGCGCACCTCGCCTCTCTTTGACCAATAGGACCTAAAGGTCCGAAACGCGAGCCCCAAACCAACCAAAACCAAAACCCCGAAGATCCCCCACGCCCAGGCGCGCCGCTGCTGCATCACCGGCTCTGGCGTGTAGCCGATCAGCTTGTCATTCATCTCCCGCTCGCCGACCTTCAGGATCTCCATCGCCGACATTTCGGGATTCAGGCGCGCGCGGGCGAGAACATCGTCGAGCTGGTTGTAGACCTGCTGGCAGTTTCGGCCATAGGGCTCGGGATGGCCGGTCCGGAAGAGGTCCTCATTGGCCCTTATGTAGCTCGGATCGACCTGGGCAAGGATGTCGTTGTAGCCAAACTTCTTCAGCCACACCGGGTTCACAAGGTTGCCGATGCCCATCTCTACGCACTTCGCCGCATTCACCCGAGCCGCTTCGGTGCCGGAGAAGTACTGAATGAACTTCCAGCAGGCGGCTAGCTTCTTCGGATCCTTCACCTTGGAAGAGATCGCCCACATTCCCGCGTTGATTTCGTTCTTGTAGCCGGCGGGACCGGCGGGCATTGCGGCAATTCCTACCACCGAGGGCGGCGCGTCGTTGCTGCCGTTCATCAGCACGTCGTTCGTGTAGTTGAACCACATGGAGCATTTGCCCATGCGGATGTCCTCACTCACGTTGTTGCTGATGCCGAGTGCGGGTCCATACTCCTTGCCGTCCGGCCCTTTCCACTTATCCAGCGCGAATTTGCGGAAAAACTCCACCGCCTTGACCGCTTGGGGAGACGCGATCGCGGATCGCCACTGCCCGTCGGGCGCTTGCTCCACGACCTCAGCGCCAGCTTGATAAAAGAAGTTGGACCAAAGGTAACCGGGCGGATTCGTCACCGTAAACCCATCCCGACCAGGTGCGCTCATCGCGAGCTTTTTCGCGTACTCGTAGAGCTCGTCCCAGTTCTTGGGAGGTCGTGCCGGGTCGAGGCCCGCCTCGATGAAGTGGTCCTTCCGATAATAAAGCCCAAGCGCGACCTGAAAGAACGGGACCGCATAGATGTGGCCGTCGTAGCTCTTCACCACGTTTAGGATCGTGGGATTGATTCGGGCGAGGGCGTGCGGAGACTGGGCGATCAGGTCGTCGAGCGGGCGGCAGAAATGCTGGTCGAGGAAGGTGTAGTACTGCCGGAAGTTGACGTAAAACACGTCCGGCGAGTCGTCTCCCGCCATCGACATGAGGAAGATGTTGTCGGCCTGATCTCCGATAAGGCCAAGCCCGCCCGCGTTGACGACACGGATGTCCGGGTTCTGGCGATGAAATTCGTCGAACACGGCGCGGCGGATCTGGGTGGTGGTGGAGGCGCTCTCCTTCGGAGGAATTCCGTACCCCGACCCACCCATCATCCGGATAGTGATCTCCGGCCCCGCGCACGCAAGAACGGGCAGCGCCAAAAGCACCAACCCCCAGCGCCGCAGGCTCATGAACCTATTCTAACGGAATACCACCCATCGCACCGATCCCTTAATGCACTCCCCTCCCTTAGGGGTTAGAATTTGGCGATTTCAGGGCCAAAAGTTAGTCTTAATCTTCCTGTGCTTTGTTTCCCCGGTGCCCTGGAAGTAGCCGGTGATAGGGCGCAAAAACAAGGGGCACCCATCCGCGCGGCTAAACTTGGACCATGGTCGCCGTGCCGCATGCGTCCGAACCGATGGCAGCCAAGCTGCGCATCGCGGAAATCTTCTCCAGCATCCAGGGCGAAGGGATTTGGATGGGAGTGCCTTCGACGTTCGTCCGGGTGAGCGGCTGCAACCTTCGTTGCTCTTGGTGCGACACGCTGTTCGCGAGCTGGCATCCCGAGGGGCCGACCTTGTCCCTCGCCGACGTGCTTTCGGAAATAGCGCGCCAACCGAACGACCACGTCGTCCTCACGGGCGGCGAGCCGATGCTCTTCGAACCCATCGAGGCCCTTGCCCAAACCCTGAAGGCAAACGGCCATACCATTACCGTCGAAACCGCCGGCACGATCTACCGCGATCTGCCCTGCGACCTCATGTCGATCTCGCCGAAACTTGCGAACTCGACCCCGGACGACCCTTCCTGGCACGACAGGCACGAGCAAACAAGACTGAACCGCGACCCGTTGAAGCAACTCGTCGACCGGTACCACGTACAGCTCAAGTTCGTGGTCGCCCAGCCTTCCGACATCGAGGAAATAGAAGAGATCGTCGCCTCCCTCACGGTCGAGAAAGACCGGATCCTGCTCATGCCCGAAGGCACCAACTCGGAGACCCTGAATCACCGAATGCGGGAGATCGCGCCGCTCTGCATGGAGCGAGGCTGGCGTCTCGCTCCGCGCCTCCACGTCGACCTCTTTGGCAACACGAGGGGCACGTGAACTTTGGGAGTGCGCGAGCTTGCTCGCGCTTTACATCCCGCGTGAAGCGCCTAACGATTTTCCTCTCGACTCTCGTCATCTTCGGAACGGTTGGCTGCAAGAGCCAAAGAGTCCTGAACTTGATGGGTCTGTGGAGCGATAAGTTCGAGATCGAGAGCCCAGGAAAGGCGGACATCCCTCCGTTTAGGGGATTTCTCCGGCTCTTCGGAAACCAGAAATACCAGCTCCATTTAGAAAACACCGCCCAAAGGTTCGACGTGACTGGCGCCTGGAAAGTGGGAACCAATGGGCTCACCATGGACGTGGCCCGCATCCAATTCCAGAATCCTAGCGAGCTCGATCAGCAGACGCTCAAGCTGACCGTCATTCCCGTGAACGACATCCAAGCCGCCTTCGGAAGGTCGTTCATTCTCAAACTTGACCCCGAAGAGGCCGCGATGACCGGGCTCTCGATCCGAATGGGGCCGCTTGTGGGCCATCAGGTTTTCGTGAAGAGGAAGCTAGACCAAGGCTAACCTCCTTTATACTGGAGGCATGCGAATCCCGCCGCTATCATTTGCAGGGTTAAAAGCATGTCGCGGAACCTTATCGGCAAGACGGGGGACATAACTAGGGAGGCGATGCCGTAGCACTGGACTCTCCTTTTTCTTGGCCCAGCGGCACGCGGGCGGCAATCAGCATCTGCTATGAGCGGAGCGCACGCCATGCGATCCGGCGTCTGGCGTTGCTGGACCGGCACGCGATCGGAGCGACGGTATTTGTGGAACCGACCGACCTTCTGGAGGATCCTCGCGCCTGGCATCTCGCCCTCGGCCGCCGTCACGAGATTGCCAACGCGGCTCTTCATCCGGCCACCGTGGACGGCTCCCTGCTGAACTGGACGTTCCAGATGATCGACGAAGATCTGGCGCTCGCCGATGCGCTGCTCCGAGACTTCCGGATCGCCCGAAACGGCCGCCTCTTCGCCGCCCCTGGCACCAACCTTGTCTGTGCCGAAGGACCGTACGTACCTCTTCTCGAGGCTCGATACGATTGGATACTGACCGCCGCCGAGGGAATGAATCATCCGATATTCTGTAATCCACAGGCGCTCGTGCAGGTGCATGTGACGAGCGAGTCGATCAGCGACACCCTCGATTTGCTGGAGGATTCGGTCGAGCGGGGAGCCTGGTGCATCCTAAACTTCGACATGCGCGATGAAGTCGTGCGCCGATTCCACGACGCCTTTCTCGAGGTCGTCCCGACCTCCCTTTTGAACGTTCTCTGGCGGCCGGTCGGTGAGGTGATCGGTCTCCTGGCCGGGTTTCGTAAGCAGTTGACGCTGCATTAATTTGGGAGTGTGCCCAGTTCGCGCGTGCTTTGTCTGCCCTGCGAAGCCGGCGTTCCAACCGATACAGGTAGCATTTGCCAGCCCCGGACGACCGGGATGAGGCTGCCTTGACCCCGACCCGCGAAGAGTTTCTCCATATCGGAAACGGGAAGTACGTCTTCTACTTCCTGATCTATCTCTCGCTCGCGATCATGGCCTTTCAGATCGCCATGCGGGTGCGGGTTTGGTTGAAGGGCAAACCCATCACCTGGGGTCGCTCTCAGCAGACCGGCTGGCGATACTGGCTACCGACTCGCAACGCAATCAGACCCTGGCTTGCGAACGTCGGCACATACGTCCTCGCTCAGCGCAAGGTCAGAACGTCTCGCCGCAAGTCGGGCGCGCCGATGCACCTTCTGCTCTTTTACGGCTTCCTATCGATGTTCCTCGCAACCACCCTCTTGGCGATCAACACCTATGGACCTGTGCAGTTTCATCGCGGAAACTACTATTTATCCTACGAGTTCGCGTTCGATATCTTGGGCCTGATGTTCGTGGTCGGCAGTGGCTGGGCGCTCGTCCGTCGCATCGCCCTGGAGCGAAAAACCCCCTCGCCCCTCCCCCCCGACGCCGACCTCCTGCAGGTCCAGAAACAGCAAGTCGACAAACGTCGCAAACCGCTCAGTTCCGCTTGGCAGGACTATGCGACACTGGCCCTTCTCCTCGCCATCGGCTTGAGCGGTTATTGGCTGGAAGCGAGCCGCCTCTCGAACTACGTCTTTAATGGCATAGCCCACGACTGGGATCGTTTCTCGATCGTGGGTTGGAGCCTTTCACGGCTGCAAGGTCCGGTTTCGGACGGCTTCTATGTCTTCGTCTGGTGGTTCCACGCCGCGCTGATCATGGTGTTCTTCGCGGTGCTGCCTCGCATGAGAATCCGGCATATCGTAATGGCGATCCTTGCGACCGCGGGTAAGTCGGAACATCCCTGGGGTCAGCTCCGCACGATCACCGTCGAGGAGGTGGAGGCGACCGAGAGAGTCGGCGCTTCCCACGCCGCCGACTATTCGCGCTGGCACCTCATGTCACTTGACGCCTGCATGGAGAGCGGCCGATGTACGGAGGTGTGCCCCGCGTGGAACGTGGGCAAGGTTCTCAATCCGAAGCAGATAGTGCAAGACCTGCGGGGGGCGATGGTCAGCGGAGAGGCCATCGCCCCGGCGGTTAGCGAGGAGGCGCTTTGGGCATGCACCACATGTAACGCATGCGTCGAAGCCTGCCCCGTGCTGATTCGACATGTCGACCTTATCGTCGACGCCCGCCGAAATCTTGTCGCGGAAGGTGCGCTGTCAGGTTCGGGAGCCACGATGCTGCGGCAGGTAGCAAGCACGGGCCACGCCTGGGGCCAGCCCGCGAGCGAGCGAGAGAAGTGGATGGAGGGTCTTGATATTCCCCTTTGCCGAGACGGCGGAGAGTTCGATTACCTCTTCTGGGTGGGATGCGCGGGAGCGACCGATCCTGGCGCGGTCAAGACCACGAAGGCCACCGCCGCTCTTCTCAAGAAGGCGGGCGTCAAATTCGCCTGCCTTGGCCGCGAAGAGGCCTGCACGGGCGATCCCGCCCGACGTGTGGGTGAGGAATTTCTCTACCAAGACAAGGCGGCGCAGAATATCTCCGTCTTCCAGCGCTACGGCGTCGAGAAAGTTCTCACCGCGTGCCCCCACTGCTTCAACACGCTTAAGAACGAGTACGGCGAATTCGGCGCGACTCTCGAAGTCTTCCATCACTCCCAGCTTCTATCGAACCTCGTCTCAAAGGGCCAACTTCTCGCCGCAACTCCGCCGAAGGGAGAAGTCGCCTATCACGATCCCTGCTACCTCGCCCGCGTCAACAACGAGAGCGACGCCCCGCGCTCACTGATGGGAGGCGAGACCGGTCTCAACGAACTCGCCCACGTGCCAGGGGCTGAAAGTCGACAAGGAAAGCTTGCCGAACCTGAACATTACGGACGCAAGACTCTCTGCTGCGGAGCGGGAGGCGGGCGGATGTGGATGGAGGAGCCGCCCACTCAAAGGCCCTCCAACCGCCGCGCCGAGGAGCTCCTCGCTACCGGAGCTAAGACGGTCGCGGTCGGCTGCCCCTTCTGCCGGATCATGATTGGCGACAGCCTCAAGCAGGTCCGGCCCGACGAGGATATTCGCCTCGTCGACATGGCTGAGCTCCTTCAGGACGCGAACCGGTGATCGTCGGCCTCGGCATCGATCTCGTGGAAATCGCCCGGATCCAAGCGGCGATGCGAAATCCGCGCTTCGTAGCCCGCATTCTCACCCCGAAAGAAAACCTCATCTGCCTGACGCCGTACCAAGTCGCGGGCCGATGGGCGGCGAAAGAGGCGGTCGCGAAAGCGATCGGCCTGCCGCTCTACTGGCAGGAAGTCGAAATTCTTCCCGACGAAGTCGGCGTCCCGAGAACCCAGATCACGTCGATGCACTTCGACCCGATCCGCTTCCGCATCCACGTCTCGATCACCCACGAGCGTTCCCAGGCCGTCGCCGTCGCCGTTTTGGAGAAGCTCGTCTTCCAAGCTGCCACACCCTAAAGGGGATTTCGCTTATGCTTGATTCATGTGCGAACAAGAAGTGCCCCCGGTAATGCCGCCCGCCGAGGGTGCCTATCCACGCTATCAGGATGAACCGCCACGGCCGGGCGTGATGGACCGGGTCATCCCCACCAGCAACCCGAACGCGCTCGTCGGCTACTACCTCGGCCTCTTTGCGATCATGCCCGTCTTCGGCCTGCTCCTCGGCCCCGCCGGCATCATTCTCGGGCTCAAGGGACTGAAGGCGGTCAAGCATTCGCCAGGCCTGCCCGGAACCGGCCACGCGATCACTGCACTGGTCGGCGGCATCATCGGCTGCCTGGTCAACTACGGCCTCGGCGCGATCATTTTGATCGCGTATCTCAGTCGCCCGCGTTAACCGGGTGGCCAGGTCATCTTCCGGCCGCCGAGCAGGTGCGCGTGCAGATGGTCGACCGACTGCCCGCCGTCCTCGCCCTGGTTGATGACCAGTCGATAGCCCCCGCTAAGGCCCTCGGCCGCTGCGATCCTCTTCGCCGCGTTCAAGATATGAAGATGGTCGCCGTTCTCCGGCAGCGATGCTAAGCCCCGGATCTCCTCCCGAGGCACAATCAAAATGTGGACCGGAGCCTTCGGCTCGATATCCCGAAACGCGAACACGTGCTCGTCCTCGTACACGATGTCGGCCGGGATCTCCCGATTCAGGATCTTGGTGAAAATCGATGGCATCTCATCCCGGATTCTAGCGTAGGCTACGACCGTGGAATCTGAAGATGCGGTCTGGGCCGAAACCACCGGCGGCGGACTGCTCCACCAACTCTTCGGCTACTATCCCACCCTCCACGACGCCCGCGTCGAGTCCCTTGCCTTTGAGGGCAGCACGTTGAAGATGGACGTGGACTACACCGATTCAGGAGCCGAGGGCGAAAAGGACCTTCGCGTGCGAATGCAGCTTGTCTGGAGCGGCCTGCGCGAGGTCGATCTCACCGCCTACGACTCGGACCTAACGGGCATGACCTTCCACCGCCAACACGACCTCCTCAGAACCGTTTTCGAGCATGGATTCGGGATTTCAGGCTCCATTGTCAGCGAGGGATTCGAGGCGAAGCTCGAAAAAGTCGATCCCCCCGACCGCCTCAACGAAGACCGCGGCCTCCGGATCCTTTATCGTTGACCGACCGGGACCGACCGCCGGCTTCAGCCGGCCTAATACGAGGCCCAGCAGAGGATGGTCGCCCCAGCACATACCCCGGAAGAAGCGTCGCCATCTCATAATCGGATCATGCATCTGAGCGATGTCTGGGAGGGAGACGCCTTACCGGCGCGCCTCGTCAGAACCGCTCTCTGGCCGGCGTCGGTCCTCTATGGCTTGGGTTGGCAGACCTACGCGGCGCTCTACCGGACCGGACTCAAGAAGGCGAAAGCTCCCCATCATCCCGTGGTGTGCATCGGAAACCTCGTAGCCGGGGGAACGGGCAAGTCACCGGTGACGGTCCTCGTTGCCGAAACTCTTTTGGTGCTCGGTCACGACGTCGTTATCTCGGCGAGCGGCTACGGCAGTCCCGCCTCCGAGGCGGCCCGCCTCGCGCCGGAAGGTCCTTTGAAAGCGAAAGAGTGGGGAGACGAACCCGCCATGATACGGCAGCTTTTGCCAGGCGTCCCTCTGATCGTCGGTCGACGCCGCGTTCTGGCCGCTGAAATCTGCCATCGAGAGTTTCCGAACGCCGTCCTGCTGATGGACGACGGTTTTCAGCACTTGCCTCTCCACAAGGACGTCTCCATCCTCCTCGACCCGCCCCGCCGAAACCACTTCTGCCTGCCCGCCGGACCCTACCGCGAGCCGCCACGGAATCGGAGGCGGGCCGACGCCGTTCTGCCCGGTCAATTCACCTTCGAAACCGAACCCTTAACCTTCGAGAACGGGAATCCCCCGAAGCAAATCGCCGTCCTCACCGCCCTCGCCTCTCCCCAACGACTCCTCCGAGACCTAGAAGCGATAGGGCTGCAGGTAACGGCGAGCAAACTGCTCCCAGACCACGATCCGCTCGACGCGGGTAACCTTTTCGATGGTCTGCCCGCGAACTTGCCGATCGTCGTCACCCTCAAAGATTGGGTGAAGCTGCGAGAGCGCGAAGACGTGGGAAGCCGTGCGATTTGGGTGGCGCGTCAACGCATCCGAATCGAGCCGGAAGAGGAGTTTCGCCGCTGGCTGGCGGCGCGGTTGCATGAGCGCACGGAAGACTAGCCCTTTTATCACCAAGGCCGGCGGATTCGCCTTCGCCCGAATGGAGCGAGCCTTCGTGCGTCGGTCACCCGAGAAGGCGGCGCGCCTCGGCGAGAGACTTGGCGATCTCGCCTGGCGCATCGACAAGAAGCACCGGAACCGCACGATCTCGAACCTTGAGCTGGCGATGCCCGAGCTGACCCCGGCCAAACGACTCGAAATGGCTCGTGAGGTCTGGCGGCATTTCGGACGGACGACCGCCGACTTCCTCCGCACCGAGGAACGGACGAGACAAGATGTCCTCGACAGCATCGTCGAAGTTGAGGGTCAGGAGCATGCCGACGCCGCGATCGCCCTCGACAAAGGTGTTCTCGTGATTACGGGCCACTTCGGCAATTGGGAGCGCCTCGCTCACTACCTCGCCATCGTCGGCCACCCGCTCACCGTTGTCGCCCGCGAGGCGAGCGACTCCAAGATCGAAGAGGCGATGATCCGCAAGCGAACCCACGCTGGGGCGAACATCCTCACCCGAGGCAACACGACTCGCCAAATATTGAAATCGCTGCAAGAAGGCAAGTCGATCGGCCTCCTCCCCGACCAAAACTGCGAGGAGTCCTTCCTCCCATTCTTCGGAAAACTCTGCGGCACCGTCCTTGGCCCGGCCGTGCTCCACAACCGCACCGAGGCGCCCCTTCTCCCCATCTTCTGCCCCCAGGTAGGGCCGAATCAATGGAAGGTCATTTACCGGCCGATGATCGAGCTACCCGAGATACGTCGAACGCCCGAAGAGCTGATGACGCTCGTGAACGAGGAGCTCGAGGCCGTGATCCGGCGCTACCCGACCCAGTGGCTGTGGATGCACGACCGCTGGAAATCGGCGCGAATCGGGGGGATGCTCTGAGTGCGCCGAGCTTCCTTATCGTGCGCTTCTCGGCGATAGGCGACTGCGTGATGGCCGCGTACGCGGCGACTGCGATCCGCAACAAGTATCCCGACGCAAAAATCTGGTGGGCCGTCGAATCCCGCTGCGCCGCCGTGGTGGATGATCAGAGGCTCGTAACGGAGAAAGTGCTTTTCCCCCGCGACCGCTGGAAAAAAAGCAAGTTCCGGCCCGCGAACTGGCGCGAGCAGCTTGCCCTGTATCGACGTTTGGGGGCAGAGAAGTTCGACTACGGCATCGACCTTCAGGGACATTCCAAGACGGCCATGACCCTCGCGATGGCGAAGCCGAAGCGCAAATTCGCCGCTGCCGCGACCGATCTTCTGGCCCGCCGCATCACCCCCGTCGTTCCGGGAGACCATCCCCACCTTCACATCGTCGAGCGAAGCATGCGCGTGTTGGCCCAGATCGGCGACTTCGAATTGCCGGAGAGGCCGATCATGCCAGATATCTCCGGTCGATCGAAAGCGATCTTCGAAGAGTTGGGCTCGCCCAGGTCGCTCGTCACAATTGCGGCTTCGGCCGGGCAGGATGATAAGGCCTATCCGATCGACCTTTGGAATACAGTCGCCAGAGCCCTGATCGATGACGGGAATCAAGTGCTTTTCATCGGTGGGCCGGGGGATCCGAAGCCAGCGGCGGAAGGCGTTCTCGATAGGGTCGGCGCTTGGAGTCTGGAGGACACGATGGCCGCCATCGCGGGGAGCCGACTGATCGTCGCCGCGGATACCGGCGCGGGGCACATCGCAGGTGCTTATGGGAAGCCGGTCGTCTCGATCTTCGGCCCGTCGGAGCCAGATCGCTTCAAGCCCGTGGTGCAAGCCGGAATTGTCCTTCGCAACGGAACGGAAACCGCCGCCACAAAGCCGGAAGAGGTCATCGCCGCCGTTCGAGGAGTGCTCGGAAATGCCGAGATTCCTCGTTAGCCGCCTGTCGGCGCTCGGCGACGTCGTGTGTACGCTCCCCGTCGCTTCGTCGCTGAAGGCCGCATTCCCGGAATGCCACATCACCTGGGCGGTCGATCCCCGCTTCGCCGGCATCGTCGAATGCGCCGATGACGTGGACGAAGTCGTACAGGCGAAACCCGCGCTTTCCCCATCGAGCTGGCCTCAATATCCCGAGCCTTTCGAAACCGTTCTTGAGATGCAGGGCCTCATGAAGAGCGCCCTCGCCACCATAAGGGCAAAAGCGAATAAGCGCGTCGGCTACCATTGGCAGCGCGAGTTCTCAGGCCTGTTCTCGGCTCGCGTGATGCCCGATCCGACCTCCCATCACATCGTCGATCAATACGTCGACGTGGCCCGCGCGGCCGGGGGTGTGGAGACCGCCGAATTCAAGCTCACCCCAAAACCGGAGGACTTAGCCAGGTGCGCCGGCCTTCTAGGACGAGCGAGCATTCTCATAAATCCAGGTGCCGGATGGGCGACCAAGCGATGGCCTCCCGAGCATGTGGCAAACCTAATGATCCTCCTGGACAAGCAGGGAGTCGAGAGCGCCCTCGTAGGAGGTCCGGCCGACGCTGATAGCCACCGGGATATATTGCAAAACGCCCCCGGTTTGTCATTGGCCGGGCAGACCAGCGTTCGCGAGTTGGTGGCCTTAGTCTCGCTCGCAAAGGCTCACGTCGGAGGCGACACCGGGACGACGCATCTTGCCGGCGCCCTCCGAATTCCTGCTATCGGGCTGTACTCGATCACGAATCCGCGGCGTTCCTGCCCTTATGGCCAGATCGCGCGGTGCCACTACGAGCCTTCCGGACTCGGGGCGATAACTCCGGAGGCGGTATACCAGTGCGTGATGGAGGCGCTGGCTTGAGCCTGAGCACGATCGAACAGGCGCTCGCTTTGCGAGAGGGCAAGCGGCTAGTTTTCACGAACGGCGTGTTCGACATCCTTCACGCGGGGCACGTGCGGTACTTGGCCGAGGCTCGACAGCTTGGTGACCTGCTCATTGTCGGCCTGAATTCGGACGCATCCGTGCGGTCCTTGAACAAGGCGCCCGACCGCCCGATCAACACGCTCGAAGACCGCGCGGAAGTGCTCGCCGCGCTGGGGGCGGTGGACGCAGTGGTTTCGTTCGAGGAGCACACCCCCATCTCTCTGATCGAGCGACTGAGACCCGACGTCCATACCAAAGGCGGAGACTACGATGTCGAGGCTCTTCCTGAGACGCCGACGATCCGCGCCTACGGCGGCGAGATTGTGATCCTTTCGCTGGTACCGGGCCGGTCGACCACCGCCACGCTCAAGAAGCTTCGAGGCGAATGAGACGGCCCCGCGAGTCCAAACCGCCGGGGCCCGAGTCGCCTGCCCTCTTCGATCCAGACCCGTCGCTCCGATGGCTCTTCTGCATGACCCATCCCGACGACGAGATTTCGATCTGCGCCTGGATCAAGCGACTCACCTCCCAAGGCAACCAGGTTTTCCTGAGTTGGACCCATTCGAATGACATCCGCGAGAGGGAGGCCCACGCGGTCGCCCGCATGCTCGGCGTTCCGCCGGACCGGTACCGCTTCTTCGGCGCTCCCGACACCGCCGTCATCGACGAAGTCCCCGAGCTTCTCGGTCCCTTCGCCCAAATGATGGCGGAAGTGCAACCGGACCGCGTGGTCTGCGGAGCCTTCGAGCAGGGCCACCTCGATCACGATGCCACGAACTATCTGGTCAACCGCGCTTTCAAGGGCCAGGTGCTGGAGGTCCCCTTCTATCACGCATACCTCCGGCGCTTCCAGCGCCTCAACCGCTTCGCCAACTCGGAAGGTCAAGAGGTGATCCCCCTGACCCAGGACGAGCAGGCGTTCAAGAAGCGCATCGCGCGCCAATACCCCAGCCAGCGGATTTGGTCGAATCTGGTCTGGTACGAGATCTACCAGGGCGTCCGGTTGAAGGCGATCGAATTGCCCAAGACGGAGCGAATGCGCCTCCAAACCCACCGGGACTGGCTCACGCCGAACCTCCCCGAACCCCTTGCGCGCCGGGTACGACGCTGCGAGAATTGGCGTCGCTGGGAGACCGTAATGCGATCCCTGCCCGTGTTGTAGGTTCTATTCACCGCGAACGGCGGCGATGACTTAGACGCAATAAAAAACGGCCCGCAAAATATGCGGACCGTTTTCGAAATGCAACCGCGCTTACTTGCGGCGGCGGCGAACGACGGCGAGAAGTCCCAGGCCGATAACGGCGAAGGAAGCTGGCTCTGGCGTCGCGGTGGTGTGGATGATGAAGGCCACATCCGATCCGCCGCCAGTCGTGCCGTTAATCAACGGAGCGAAGGCCGCTCCGGCGACCGACTGCTGACCGTTCTTGCCGTAATTGGCCAAGCTGTTCGGAAGCGCGGGCGCGAAGCTCGTTCCGGTCGTTGCGAAGCTCAAGAAGTACGTGCCAGCGGCCAGATTCAGGTTGAGACCGGTGATATCTGTCTGCTGAATGCGGCGAACGCCGCCGGCGTTGGTGGTGTCGCCCGTATTAACTCGATAGACCGCTTGTCCACCGACCGACATGAACGTCGTGGTGAAGGTACCGGCACCGGCTGCGGTTAGCGTCGTCGAAGCGGTGGCGCC
>JBBSFL010000043.1:0-14820 GCA_038238735.1 Fimbriimonadales bacterium
CTGGACCGAGCGGCCCGGCACGCAGAGCCTGATGAGCCACTGCGCGATGTCGCCCCTGATTCTGCTCCACCAAGGCATCCTCGGCCTAAAGCCGCTCACCCCAGGATACGGACAGATGGAAATCCGCCCCCAGTTGGCGGACCTTCCTTCGCTAGAAACCACCGCCTACACGCCCCACGGCGCGGTCCACTTGAAGTCCAGACTCGATCAGGGCACGCACCGTGCCTCGATCTTGGTGCCCGCGGGAGTTTCTGCAGCTCTAGTTCTAGGGAAACAGAAGATCGCCCTCAGAGGCGGCCAGCCTACCGATTTCGAAGTGCCGACCGGCAATTAGCCGACTGCTAAATACTGATGCGCGAAGGCCACTGCCATCGAGCCTTCGCCTACCGCCGACGCGACGCGCTTGATCGAGCTGTCTCGCACGTCCCCCGCCGCGAAAACCCCGGGGCAGGTCGTTTCGAGGAAGAGAGGTGGACGCTTCTCGTTCCACTTTCCCGAGTTCAAAACCGCCGGCCCCGTCAGCACGAAGCACTTAGAACTGCACATCACGCGATCGGGCAGCCATTCGGTCTGGGGGACCGCGCCGATGAACACGAAAAGGCCCGCCACCGCCAACTTGCGCGGGCGATTTTTGACGCACACTTCGATGCTTTCGAGCTCGTTCTTGCCGTGCAGTCCGGTGACTTCGGACTCGTAGAGGATCTCGATGTTCGAAATCTGCTCGATGCGGCGGGCGAGGTAACTGGACATGTTCGCGGAGAGGCTCTTCCCGCGGACCACCATCCAGACTTTTTTGACCGACGAGGACAGAAAGATGGCCGCCTGCCCCGCCGAGTTTCCCGCGCCGACGATGGCGACCTCGCTGGTGCTGCAAGACTGCGATTCGACGGTCGTCGCCGCGTAGTAGATGCCCGAGCCCTCGTACTTCTCGAAGCCCTCGACATCCAGCTTCTGATACTGCGCGCCTGTCGCGATCAGCACGCAGCGTGTCTCGACGGCATCGTCGTTCGGGATCATCACCCGATGCACGCCGCCGCCGCACTCGAGCCCGCAGACCTCCGTCGGCACGGAGAGCAGCGCGCCGAATTTCTCGGCCTGCACGACCGCGCGATTCGCGAGGTCCGCTCCGGTCAAACCCATCGGAAATCCCATGTAATTTTCGATTTTCGAGGTCGTGCCCGCCTGGCCCCCGGGCGCGACCCGGTCAAGGAGCAGGGTTTTCAGCCCTTCGCTCGCGCCATACACAGCGGCCGCCAGACCCGTGGGTCCCGCGCCGACGATGACGAGGTCGTAAACGACGCTCTCGATATGGTGTCGCACGCCCAGCTTGTCGCCCATTACCGCGTTCGTCGGGTTCTTCAGAACCGAGCCATCCTGCAGGATAAGCACCGGCGTCTCCGCCTCGCAGACGTTGAAGGTTTGGAGCAGCTGGTGCGTCTCCGCGCTCTGTTCGAGGTCTAGCCAGGTGTGAGGCACGGCATTTCGTGCCAGGAACTCGCGCACGCGCAGCGTGTCCGCCGAAAATCTCGAGCCAATGATCCGAACTCCGGTCACGCCCTTCTCTAGTAAAAGGCTGCGGCGCATGATGAAGGCGCTCAGGATCTGGTCGCTCAGGGCGGGCCGCACCTTGATGATCTCGCGCAAATCGGGCGCCGAAACCTGGAGGATCTCGCATTCGCCCTTCGCCACGCCCGAGACGATCGCCGGCCTTCCCAGCAGCAAATCGATGTCGCCCGTGAACTCGCGCGTGCGATGGTAGACGATGTGGATCGACTTGCCGCTGGAGTCTTCGAGGATCTGGACTTTGCCCTTCAGCACGACGAAGAAGCAGAACTCCATCTCGCCCGCGCGCCAGAGGAATTCGCCGTCCTTGAGGACCCGCTTCGTTCCACAGTCCGCCAGCGCGGCGACGTCGGCCTTCGACAGCTTCGGGAAGGCAATGTCCTGGCGCTCATTTCCAGCCATGATGCAGTTTACGCGCAGGACCGCCCTGGGACGTCCGTTGTCTAAACCTGCCAAACTCTTGCTTCGAATGAGCAGCAACCTGGGCATTACTTCCCGCGCGGAGAACTACAGCGATTGGTACAACGAGTTGGTCGGCAAAGCCGAACTGGCCGAGGACTCCGCAGTGCGCGGCTGCATGACGATCAAGCCGCACGGCTACGCCCTGTGGGAACTGATGCAGCGCGCCCTAGACGATATGTTCAAGGCAACAGGCCATGTCAACGCCTATTTCCCGCTGTTCATTCCAAAGTCGTTCTTCGAGAAGGAGGCCCAGCACGTCGAGGGCTTTGCCAAAGAGTGCGCGGTAGTCACCCATTACCGGCTGAAGGCGAATCCGAACGGTCCCGGCCTGATTCCCGATCCCGACGCGCAACTCGAAGAGCCGCTGATCATCCGACCGACGAGCGAAACGATCATCTGGAACACGTACAAGAAATGGATCCAGAGTTATCGCGATCTGCCTCTCTTGATTAACCAGTGGGCAAACGTCGTTCGCTGGGAGATGCGCACCCGCAAGTTTCTCCGCACCACGGAGTTCCTTTGGCAGGAAGGCCACACCGCGCACGCCACCTACGAGGAGGCGGAGCAGGAAGCGCTCACTATCATGAACGAGTGTTACGGTCGATTTGTAGAGGAGTGGATGGCGGTTCCTGTCGTTAAGGGAGTGAAGAGCGAGGGCGAGAAGTTCGCCGGGGCCGATCACACCTACACGATGGAAGCCCTCACCCAAGACCTCCGGGCGATCCAAGCGGGCACGTCTCACCACCTCGGCCAGAACTTCGCGAAGGCGTTCGACGTCACTTTCCAAAGCCAGGAGGGCAAGCTGGAGCACGTCTACGCAACGAGTTGGGGCGTCTCGACACGACTGATCGGAACGCTGGTCATGGTGCACTCCGATGACAAGGGGTTCGTCTGCCCGCCCCGCCTCGCACCGGTTCAGGTCGTGATAATCCCGATGGGCCGCGACGAGGAAACCCGCGCGCGCACGTTCGGGGCGAGCGACCAACTCGCCGCCGCCCTGAAAGAGTCGCGCTGGAAGGACGTACCGATCCGCGTGAAGGTGGACAAGCGGGAAAAGGAAAGTCCCGGGTTCAAATACAACGAATGGGAGATGAAGGGCGCGTGCGTGCGGGTCGAGATCGGGCCCCGCGATCTCGACAGCGGAAGCTGCGTCCTCGCCCGTCGCGACACCGGAGAGAAGTCGACGGTGCCGCTCGACGACGTCTCGACCAGCGAGACGATCCATCGCATGTTAACGGAGATGCAGGACAACCTCTTCGCCCGCGCCCTAGCTTTGCGGGCGGACAATACAAAGCGGGTGGATACCTGGGATGAGTTCAAAGCGACCTTCGCGGGCGAGGGCGGAGCCGGCTTCGTCGTCGCCCACTGGGATGGCACGTCTGAGACGGAGGACAAGATCGCAGACGAGACGAAGGCCACGATCCGCTGCATCCCTCTCACCCCGCTGGAGCCGGCCGACAACGAGCCCGGCGCCTGTGTCCTAACTGGCAAACCGAGCAAGCAGCGCGTCATCTTCGCGAAGGCGTATTGATGCGTAGGGGCGGGGCATGCCCCGCCCCTACCTAGTTAAAGCCTGTCATGAACAGGTTCGAATCGGTGTGACTCGTCCCGTCGACCAAGCGAATAGTGACAAGCATCCCGTTGCGCATGTCGTAGCCACACTCCGTCGTCATCACGCCGTTGCTCCGGCCAATCACGAGGATCGTCCCCTTCGGGGTCTTGCGGCGGCCCAAGAGCCGGGTCTGCATCTTCAGGGCAACATCTTGGTCGATCACCTGGTTCGGCTGGAGGCGGGCGAGAACGGCGGGACCGATCCCGATCGGGGCGAGGTCGGATTGGCCGACATAGTCGTCCGCGCTCGTCGGACCCCCCGACGCCATCACGCCGCCGGGCTGAAGCGTGCGACGCAACTTGATCCAGCCGTTGCCCCTCTTCACGGGAGTCAGCGTGGAGCGCATCTGATAGGCCATTGCCGCGGCCCCGGGGATGTTTACGCGCACCTGCCCCTCGTACGTCATGCTGTGAAAGGTCTTCCACCACGTGGGCATTGGCGTCTTGGCCCAGGGCGGCGCGACGTTCCGCATAGAAACGAGGAAGCTCTGCACGAGCTGCGAATTCCCCGAGCCATTGAAGTCGGGCGGTGCGCCGGTGGGGGCCACGGAGTTACCCGCCGAGCCGAAGTGGATTAGGGCTCCCCTCTTGCTGTCGAAAACTTTATAGCCGATGGTTGTCGCTGTTGCCGTGATAAATCCAGACCGCATCGACTTTCGCTCTGCCGGGCATAGTGAACGCTCTCCGCTTCGACGTGCCACCCGTCGGCAACTTGGCGGGGAGCTTCAGGAGCGCTGCCGGATCGGCCCAAAGCTCGTTTGCTTGGCCCGAGCCGATGCTTAGCGACTGGTGCGTGACCAGATTAGGAGCGGCAAAGCCGTCGAGAATCGTATACGTCGTCAAAGTTAAAATCGCAGTGCCGTTGTCGATCGC
Source organism: Fimbriimonadales bacterium (assembly GCA_038238735.1). Lineage (GTDB taxonomy): Bacteria > Armatimonadota > Fimbriimonadia > Fimbriimonadales > Fimbriimonadaceae > JAFDWR01. Next base: position 4,510 of record JBBSFL010000043.1, read on the forward strand.
CACCACGTTGTACTGCTGAAGCCCATGGCCAGAGGCCGACTCGACTTAACTTGGCTCGATCCTGTAGCGCCGCCCCGAAACCTTGTCCACGAAATTTCCATCCTCGTCCGGAACCCATTCGTCCGCGCTCCCGGCGATGCTGGCGGAGGCGGAGTAATAAGTGAGCTGCATGCCACGGGTGACGAATGGCGGAAATGCCGCTTGCGCTGTGGGAATGACTGCTGCCGCCCTAGCCAAAAGCGCAATTCGAAGTTTCACGGTTGTTGGTCTCATCAAATTCGCCTAATTGGAGTTTTTCAAGGTCAATTCGGTGTCGTTGAACATCCCCTTGTCTTGGGTTCGCATATACACGAGCATTCCAGTCTGCAGATCGTAGCCGAAGATGAGTTCACCGTTCGGCATGGTCTCGGCGATGACCATCATGTCCCCGCGGGGTCCGGCCTTCTTGCCCACCACTTGGGTCTGGAGGTTGAGCGTCGGGTCGTTGTCGAGTTGCTGCCCGGCTCGAAGGTTCGCCAGAGTCGAGGGCTGAATCCAAAGGGGATCGTACATGGCCGAAGCGGCGATGCTTTCCCCGTTCGAAACGTTGTCGGGCATGCCGTTGATCCCCTTCACCGTGACTTCGGTTCGGAGTTTCAGCCACTGAGGGTGGCGCTCGGCGACGAAGATTTTCGAGGTAACCGGAAGGGCGATCGCAGGGCCGCCAGGCATTTGGGTTGTTATATTCCCCTCGAAATCCAGTTCGTTCACGGTCTGAGCCCATTGCGGCGCGGGATCGTTAAACCATGGAGCCGATACCTGTCGCTTGGCGAGGAGCGTGCTGATGCTTAGAATTTTTCCGCCCGTTTGCACTTCGCCTTCCGCGTGAATGCCTCCGGGTGTTCCTTCGGCGGAGCCTCCATAGCGGATCATGAGGCCCGTTGCCCGATCGTAGACGTAATAGCTGTTTCCGGTTCCAAGGGTGGTGGAAAGCCATACCGAGTCGACCTGCTTGTCGCCGAGCTTGTACGGGCCCCGCAGAATCTTTTGCTCGTCGGTATTGATGTCGGGAAGGCCCTCGAGCACTTCAGGACGCGCCCAAATGCCTCCTCCGAAGCCAGGCAGTCCGATGCCCGGCGTGCGGAACAGCGGCTTGAGAACTCCGCTTAGCAAGCCCCACGCAACCACCTCCATCACGCAAGTGTCGCCGTCCATGTAGACGACGTTGTATTCGGTGTATCCCTCCGAGCTTCCTCCGCTTGGTTTCTGCCCTTGGTCCTTGTAGTGCTGGTCGGTCTTCTTGTCGACAAAGTCAAACGGCTCGTTCGGGCCGACCGGCTCGTACCAGTGGCCGTCTCCGGCGACGCTCGCCGTCGCCGTGTAGTAGGTGATCCGTGTTCCGACTTTGATGTTGTCTGGAGGTCCGCTACCCGCGGAATTCGGACTCATGTTAAGCACGACGCTGCCATCAGCGGCGTTGGAGACGCCGGTGACGTTTCCGCCCGGTCCGCCTAGCTTGGACGCGGTTCCCGGCGGCTTGCATCCGTAGACGAGCGCGAAGGAGGCGGTAAGCAGGGCGGGCACTAGGCGGAAGTCAAAGTTCTTGCGCATTTCGGATTTCTCTTCCGCCATTGTAATGCCCAGCCGACAGTCGATGGGCCGGTCGACTTACCCACGGATCGAAAATGTGGGGAGAGAACCCCGCCCATGGCGGCCCCTGGCTCAAAGCCCCCGCACCTGGAGTGCGGTGAGTTGAGAGGTCGCAGAATTTGAGGCGTTCTGAGCAATCCATGCAGCTCTTGGCAAAAAGAGAGCGGGCTCGACGCCCGCTCTCTTTGAGGATGTGCGATTCACCACTTACGGGTCACTGGGTCTATTCGGCGGCCGGAGCCTCTTGAGCCGGCGCTTGCTCGCGCGGTTCGCGCGGTCCTTCATATCGGCGCTCGCGGCGCGGCCCGAACTCACGGCGGTCGGTCATCTCGGTGACGACGAACGGGATGAGAGCCATCTCGCGGGCGCGGCGGATCGCTTCCGCAATCATGCGCTGCTGCTTGGCCGTGTTGCCGGACTGTCGGCTAGGGAGGATCTTCCCCCGATCATTTAGGAACCGGCGAAGGATATTGATTTCCTTATAGTCGACGGTTTCGATCTTGTTGAGGGTTAGATAGCTGACCTTTCGGCGGCGCTTGGATTTGAAGCGCGGGCCACCTTCGCCCATTCCCATCTGGTCTTTATCCGCTCGCGGTGCGGACGGCCTCATGCCTCGGTCTTCGGCGGCAGAGCCCGGGGCCTCGGATCTCTGCGGCGTGCTTGTGTCTTCGCTCATAGCTGTATTCGCGCGACGCTCGTCGGGCGAACTGAGATTTTAGCATATCCACCGTCCGAGAGTGCGCGAGCATGCCCGCGTCCTGCATTCCGCTTGGCGTGCGAGAAACCATCGGGGCAAATGGTGACTATATTGTTTCTATGATCCTCTGCGCATTCGCTTTTCTCTTTGCTCCTCCACTCATCAAGGTGGAAGTTCCCGTCGACCATGTCCGCGCGAGCAAGGTAGCGGCAGCGCTTAATGGCCAAATCTGGGTCGGAGCCCATCAGGAGCCGCGCAAGGGCGGGGCGCCCCTTTTGCCCTCCGGTATTCGAATGTTGGTCAACGACGCTCGTGGTGTCTTGACCTTTCTCGGAACAGACGAGGACGACATAGACCAGGCGACGCGAACGGCGGAGCTACTGGATGTCGAGCCGAAGCACGTCCGGGTTCAAGTAGGTCTGGAGAGTAAGGTGGACCGATACAAGACGGACAGCACGATCGAGAGCCTCAACAATGAAGGCTGGAGCCTCTCGACGGAAGTTGGCCTCACCCTGCAAATAGCATCGAGAATCAACGAAGATGGGACGATCATGGTTTACGTCAAGATCGTTGGGCCCACGGGCACGGCCTCGTGCGGTTGGCGCGAGAAAAGCGGCGAGGTGGCCACTCTGACGATCGACGGACTCGGAGGGATTGGGTCGATGCGCCTTGCGACGTCGCTCGCCAACCCTCCGCCCTCGGAACTAAAGATTCAGGGCAGGTTCGAAGACCCGATCACCGTGATTATCCGCCCAAAGATTGTCGAAAAGCCAGCCTGACACAGTCGATTGCGTTTCCCCTCCTTGAAGGAGGGGCCAGGGGTGCGTGGTCGAGGTTTCGATTGGGAAAAGGAAATCACCCGACCCAGCCCTTCCCTCGAGGGGAGGGGGCAGAACACAATTAGTGGCCGCGGGCTTTAGCAAGCAGCGCGTTCACAGCCGCCCAGTCGATCACCTGCATGTAAGCGTCGATGTACTTGGCGCGGGCCGTCTGGAAGTCCAGATAGTAGGCGTGCTCGTAGACGTCCATCGCCAGGATCAGATGGTTGTTCCACGTTGGGAAAGAGTCCTGAGCATCGCCGATGTAGTTGTGGACCGAGCCGGTCTCGTGGTCGTATCCGAGGTACGCCCAGCCGCGGCCGCTGATGCCGGTGGCCTTCCAGTCAGCCGCCCACTTCTCGAAGCTGCCGTATGCGTCGTTGATGAGTTGAGCGACTTCTCCGGTAGCCGGCCCGCCTTGGCCGCCGATCGTGCCGAAGTAGACGTTGTGGTTCACGTAGCCGCCGAACGCGAAGGCGTAGTTGACCTTCAGGGCGCGCATCTGCGAGTAAATCTGGTTCGCCTTGGCAGGGTCGGTATCGAGCTCGGCGAGCGCCTTGCGGATCTCGTTCGTCTTGTTTGCGTACCCTTGCCAGAGCTTAAGATGCTCTTCGTGGGTCTTGCGGCTGATGCCGACGCGCTCAGTGGTAAAGGCCTTCTCAAGGTCGGCGGCTTCAGGGACGCGCACGAGTTTGGTTTCCATTCTTTTCTCCTCTTTGGACAGCGCTCTGGCGAAGGCGGGCACGGCCAATGCGGCGGCTCCTGCCGCGATCAGCGTTCTCCGGCTGATGTCGTTGGCTTCTGGTCCCATCGGCTGCTCCCTTCGCAAGGCGATTGCTGGTGAGCATACCGTTAGGCCCCCTTTTAGTTCACAGCCGGAAAGCGTTGCTCGTGGTAGGTCATGTGACCTTCCATCAGATCGAGGTAGTCGCTTGCGGATCCTAGACCGAAGAAGAATAGGAATTTGATGAACGGTTGGTCCGGCGTTTCGACTTCCTCCAGATAGCCCTTCGTTTCCTGGCGAATCCCTGCCCACTTTTGGTCGGCGGCGTCGAGGTCGACGGCGGTCTTCGGAATCATGTAGCCGACGGTGGCAAGCGGCTTCGATGGGTTTGCCATCTTCTGGACCGTGCCCTTGAAAATGAACGTGGTGTGCGGATTCTTGCCCTTCAGGCTTGAGGGAGGGTTTTTCCGAAGAAACTTCACGTTGCCTTCCTCGGCGAGCGCCATATGCATGATCACTTCGGCCGGCGAGAACGAGCCGTTCGTCGGTTTCTTGTTCTGGAGTTCCTTGGGCAGTGCCCACACTCGGTCGGTTAAGGCTTTTCTGCGCGCCTCGATTCCCTCGAAACGACTCTCGATCTGCGGATGCATGTGCGAATTGTAGCAATCTCTCAGCCGTCGAACTTGTGCGAATGCTTCATACTGTCGGAACCCGCAACCTGGCGGTCTCCATATGAAAAACCTTTTACTAGCATCGTTTTTCCTCGCCTCGGTCTGCCTTATCGGCTGCAACAACTCGGCCACGGTCGCAAGCGCGCCGCCAGATGTAAAGCCAGTCGGCGCTCCGATGACGGTCGAGGCCTATTCAGCCAAGCTCGACGAAATCACGAAGGCATCCAATGCCGCAATGGCCCCGGACATGCAAAAGGTCCAGGAAGCCAAAACGATGACCGACAAGGACAAGGCCGCCGAGGCCCTCACCGCGGCATTCAAGGACCTGTCGAAGCTTGAGGACGAGGCCATCGGCAAGCTCCAAGCGATCAATCCTCCCGCCGAGCTGGCCAAGGCGCACGAGGTCCTGATTCAGGGTAGCAAAGACGTCGGAGCCAACTTCCGCGAAGGCGTGGCGGCAATGGAGAGCAAGGACTCGGCCAAGATGGAAGAGCTCATGAAGAAGCTCCAGGCCACGGCAATGGACCTGTCGACCAAGCTCAGCGCCGAACTGGACAAGGCTGGCTATAAGCTCGACGGCACCGGCGCGATCGTCAAGAAGTAACCTCGCGACTTCATAATAAGCCCGTGGTGACGATTGTCGGCGCGGGCTTTGCTGGTGTTGAGGCTGCCTGGGCGCTGGCCTCTCGCGGCGTTCCGGTCCGGCTCTACGAAATGCGGCCCGTGCGCATGACGCCCGCCCACACAACGCCTTGGTTCGCGGAGCTAGTGTGCTCAAACTCCCTTAAATCGAAGTCTCCCACCTCGCCCGCCGGGCAGTTGAAGACGGAGATGGCAGCCCTCGGATCGCTTGTGTTGGAAGTGGCTCTGCAGCACGAGGTGCCCGCAGGCGAGGCGCTCGGCGTGGACCGCGAGGCTTTTGGGGCTGCGATCACCCGACGAATCGAAGAGCACCCCCTCATCGAAGTTCAGCGGAAGGAGTTCACTCCCGGTGATGCCGGGAGAGTGTTGGGTATCGAAAATTCGAGCTCTGCTTACTCGATACTCAATACTTCAAAGTCTTCCAATACCCTCCTCCTCTGCACCGGCCCCCTCACTACCCCCGAGATGGCCGAGTGGCTTGCCAAGTGCACGGGACGTGAGCATCTTTACTTTTATGACGCAGTCTCGCCGACCGTGGAGGCGTCCTCGCTCGACCGTTCAGTGGTCTTCGCAGCTTCGCGCTATGGCAAGGGCGAAGGCGACGATTACCTGAACTGCCCCTTCGGCAAAGACACTTACGAGGCCTTCGTTGCCGCGCTCGTGAGCGCGGGGCGGGCGCCTATCCATGCTTTCGAGGCCGGAGGAGTGCGCGGTTTTGCGCAGGTCGACGCCGGTTTCGCGCTCCCGCCAACAGCGAGCACCGAAAACCGCTTTCTAGAGCAGATTAAATACTTCGCCGGGTGCACGCCGATCGAGGCGATCGCCGAGAAGGGGGCGCGGTCCCTTGCCTTCGGCAACTTCAAGCCGGTCGGGCTGACCGATCCGCGGACCGGACGACGGCCCTGGGCTGCCCTTCAGCTAAGGCCGGAGAATCGGGAGAAGACCCTCTACTCGCTGGTGGCATGCCAAACGCGTCTGAAGTGGGGCGAGCAGAAGCGAGTCTTCCAGATGGTGCCCGGCCTCGAAAACGCTGAGTTTGTGCGGTACGGGGTCATCCACCGGAACACCTACTTGGAGGCGCCCCGACTTCTGACTCCAGAGCTCGAAATGCGCGACGTTCCGGGTCTCTTCGTGGCCGGGCAGTTAACCGGAGTCGAGGGCTACGTGGAATCGGCCGCGATGGGAATCTACGGTGGGCTGGTGCTGGCGCGCCGGATCGCGGGACAAGAGACCCCAGTCCCGCCGCGCGAGTGCGCCTATGGAGCCCTCCTCGGGCACCTTCAAGACGACACCCCCCGCGAATTCGCGCCGATGAACATCAACTGGGGCCTCCTTCCGGACCCTCCCTTCGAAACTCGGGACAAGGGCCTCAAACGTGCGGCAAAGATCGCAGCCGCTCAAAGTGCATTCGCCGAGTGGCACGCCGCCCTAGCCTAACCGTCATCCTGACGAGCGAGGAAACGAGCGTTTGGAAGGATCTAACCGTAACTGAGCATCGCTGGCCCTCGAGGTACTCGCCCTGCCTGGGATCCTTCTGCTAGGGTGCTCCTCGTCTCTCGGCCTAAGAGGACACCCTAATGTCAGGCGGCTTCGTCTTCTTCGTGCCGAATACCGCGAGCCGGCTCCGCGTTCAGGATGTCCCAGTTGTCGCAGTCCAGCCGGCGGCAGTGGATCATGCGCTGCACCCGGCCGTCCTCGGTCTCCACGTCCGCCACCTTGGCGAACCGGCAGTCGAGGCACAGCTCGGGCTCGAGCAGGCGCACTATTTTTAGTTGTTTCTTTGCCATCGCTGCGATCCCTCGCTCTTTCGGCGCGACATCCTGTCACACCCCCGGCGATATGCCGGTAAGAAGATCGTCGGCGGGTCTGAAAGAGTTACTGGACGGGATAATTACGGGGATTAGGTTTGTGACGAGGGTGATTTTCCGTGAGGGAGTGATGACGGTGATTAAGCTGGAAAGGCCGCTGCCGGATGCTGGACTCCGTGCGTAGAACCGGCAAGACATGGAGCGCAGACCCTTTGGCAAGACTGGAATGGACGTGTCCGTCCTTGGATTCGGGGCCTCGGAGATCGGCTACAACGAACCTGATCAGGGAGACGTCGAACGGTTGCTGAACGAGGCGCTCGATAGCGGGCTGAACGTCATCGACACCGCCGAGTGCTACCTCGACAGCGAGGAGCGGATCGGCAAGGCCGTCGGTCATCGAAGGGATGAATTCTTCCTTTTTACTAAGGTCGGACACTCGTTTCCCGCCGCGCCCGATCTTCCCGATTGGCATCCCGAACTCCTCGCCCAATCCATCGACCATTCCTTGAAGGCGCTTAAGACGGATTGTCTGGATCTCGTCCAGCTCCACACATGCGGCCTCGAAGTGCTCCGGGCGGGCGAAGCTGCCGAGGTTCTGGTGCGAGCGCGGAAGGCTGGCAAGACCCGATTTATTGGGTACAGCGGCGATGGCGAAGAGGCAGTCGAAGCGCTGAAGCTGGGCGTCTTCGACTCCCTCCAGACGTCCCTCAACATCGCCGACCAGCAGGCCATCGACCTCACACTTCCTTTGGTGCGGCAGCAGGGCCTCGGGCTGATCGTCAAACGGCCGATCGCGAACGCGGCCTGGAAGCGAAGCTTGCCCGCGGAGACGTCCTACTATCGCCCTTACTGGGATCGACTCCAGGTTCTCGCTTATACTTTTCTAACTTCGGATACGGCTGTGGAAACTGCCTTGCGCTTCGTCCTGACCATGCCCGAACCCAGCACGCTGATTGTCGGCACCAGCCGCCCTGGCCGGTGGACGGAGAACGCGACTTTAGTCGCGAAAGGTCCGCTCCCGGCCGACGAATTCGAATCGATTCGTCGACGATGGAGAGAGGTTGCCGCTCCGGATTGGATCGGCAAGACGTAGCCTCTCCTCAGTTGTCCGACCCGGGCCGTATCTTCCATGGCTGGCTCGCCACCTTCCCGCCAACCTCCACCTCGACTGTGTAGTCGCCTGCCGGCAAATACTTCGCGCGCCGAGCGCCGTAGGGGTCTTCCAGAGGCTTGGTGGGATCTGCCTTGATCATTCCGCCAGTAAGTGCGGGCGATATGAGCAGGTCTATCTCGAAGAAGTTGTATCCAGTCATCGCGCTGAACGACTTCTCGCGAACGACCTTGCCGTCCTTGTCCTTGATGCGAACGGTGGCGGAACCGGCGGTGCGTGTGTAGAACTGGCCCTTTAGACTCGGGCGGGGCAGTTCCACGTTGTAGCCCCCGAGCGGCTCCAATCCCGTGTAAAGCCGGCCGTTGTCCAGCGGCATTAGCGAGACATCCTTGCTCCGGAGTGCCGTGTCGAGGCCATAGACCAACTTTAATGGGAGGATCATCGCGCCCCGGGCGTGAGTCGCAATAACCAACTCCTCCTCGCGGGCCTGTACCTGCAGATCGTGCACCGGAAGGTGCGGCAGGTCGCCGGTCAAAGCCTCCCAGTTGCCGCCATCGTCGTAGCTGACGAACACTCCCATATCGGTGCCCACGAACAATATCCCACGATGGTTCGGGTCCTCGCGAATCACGTTGATGGCCTCGTCGGCGGGCAGGTTCGCGGCGATGGACTTCCAAGTCTTCCCGCGGTCCGCGCTCTTCCAAAGGTATGGCGCGAAGTCATCCTCGCGGTAGCCGTTTTGGGCAACGTACACGGTGTCCCGGTCCCACTTGCTTGCGACAACTCTGCTCACCCACTTCGAAGGCGAAAAAGTCGCGACGTCTAGCCAAGACACTCCCCCGTCCGGCGTCATCTTCAAGCTCCCGTCGTCGCTGCCGGCGTAGATAAGCCCGAACTGGAGAGGGCTCTCGCTGATGTCCTTGATCGTGGAGAACGGAACGTCGCCGTTCGGCAGGTTCTTAGTCAGATCGCCGGATATAACGGTCCAGTTACGGCCCTGATCGAAGGATCGGTATAGTTTTTGGGCGCCAAGATACACGATATCCGGATGAAAGGACGATAACACGAACGGAGTTATCCAGTTGAGGCGCAAGGGATCCGAGCCGCGGGGCACGGACGGGCGAAGGCGCCAGCGAGCCTTCGTCGTGTTGTTGACGGCGCCGATTGCGCCGAATTGGCTCGACGTGTAGACCGTCTCGCCACTGTTGCGAGGATCGACCAGCACGATCGCGCCGTCGCCGCCGCCGATGCTCTGCCACTCTCGCGGACCGCTTCGCGAGGAGCTGCTCGAGCCCATCATCGTGCCATTATCCTGAAGTCCGACGTACACGTTGTACGGAATCTGGTTGTCGATCGCCAACGCCGTAGCCTGCCCGACCGCCATGTTCTCGATGTGTCGGAAATTCAGCCAGTCGTTCGTAATGTAGATGCCGCCGTCGCACCCGATCCAAGTGCGGCCGGGACTACGGGGATCGAACCATAGCGCGTGCTGATCGGAGTGCACCACGAACTTAGAAGGCGTCCAGGTTTTGCCGCCGTCGTGCGAGCGGATCATAGGGAGGCTGGTGACCGACACGTCTTGATCGTCCTTCGGATTCACGAAAACCTTGCCGAAGTAGTAGCCGTACCCGCCGAGATCGCCAAAGAGCCCATTGTCGGTCTCGCGCCAAGTCTTCCCCGCGTCGTCTGATCGAAAAAGCTGAACCCCGGTTTCGATGTCGCCGAAGACGGCGGAATTCTTCTCGATCAGCTTGGCGCGGATGTCCTTCAACGTCATCTTGCCCGCCTTGACGGCTGCGATCACGTCCTCGGCTTTCATTCCGGCGGGGGCGTATTGCTTCAAGAACGCGGCCACGATTTTCGGATCGAGCGCGGCGAAGGATTGCTCGTTGAGGAGCGTAAACCGCCGGGGCGTGAGCACGCCGCTAGGCGCACGGTCGTCTCGATCAAGCCAGTTCTCATCCGCCTCTTGATTGTCGAAAAAGGCATAGATAGAATCCGGCTTGCTCGGGCAGATGGCAAGGCCCACGCGTCCGGCGGCGTCGCCGGTGGGGAGGCCGGTGAGCTTGCGCCAGCTTTTGCCGCCGTCGATGGTCTTATAAACGGCGCTGCCCTTGCCGCTTTCGAGGAAGTTCCACGCGCGTCGGTCGCGTTCCCACATCGAGGCGTAGACGACATCGGTATTGCGAGGGTCGATCTGCAGATCGATGC
>JBBSFL010000044.1:0-14716 GCA_038238735.1 Fimbriimonadales bacterium
CTTCGCCACAGGCGTGGCGCTCTTCGCCACAGGCGTGGCGCTCTTCGCCACAGGCTTGGCACGCTTCGCCACAGGCTTGGCACGCTTCGCCACAGGCGTGGCACGCTTCCGCACGAGCGTGGCGCGGCGCGTCCTTTCCCACGTTTGCGTCGTCTTTTAAAACATGGGGGCTGCCGCTCCTGGCAGGCGGAAGTTTCGCATCGGTATAACGTTGGAGTGAAGCGGGCGATTGTGATCGTGATGGATGGATGCGGGGCGGGCGAGGCGCCGGATGCTGCCGCGTTCGGCGATACCGATCATCCGGCCACCATCCGACACGTTTGGGAGCGCGGCGGCCCTTTGGACTTGCCGACCCTGCGTCGGATCGGTTTTCTCGCCGCCTGCGGCATCGAAGACCAGACTGCGCCCGACGCGCGCTTTGCCCGCCTGCGAGAGCTGTCTCAGGGCAAAGACTCGGTGACCGGTCACTGGGAGATGATGGGGGTCGTTACGTCGGTTCCGTTTCCGACTTACCCCGAGGGCTTTCCGATTCCGCTCGTCAAGGAATTCGAGCGGCGCATCGGCGTTCAGACTCTGGGCAATCGGGCGGCGAGCGGTACCGCAATCATCGACGAGCTCGGAGAGCAGCATATGCAAACGGGCTGCCCAATCCTGTACACCAGCGCCGACAGCGTGTTTCAACTCGCGTGCCACGAGGAGGTGGTGCCGATCGAGCGGCTTTACGAAATGTGCCGAATCGGGAGAGAGGTCTGCGTGGAGCCGAACAACGTCCAGCGGGTCATCGCTCGCCCGTTCCTCGGGCAGCCGGGCTCTTTCCACCGGACGGAGCGTCGGAAGGACTTCCCCCTGCCCGCTCCGCCGAATCTGATCGACGAGATTGGCGACGTTTTCGGCATCGGCGTGGTGCCGGAGCTATTCGGGGGACGCGGCTTTCGGCCCGTGAATCGAACTCAAAACAATGCCGAGCATGCGAAGAAGATGGACGAAGCTTTGGCGAGCGACGCAAGGTTCATCTTCGCGAATTTCGAGGATTTCGACATGCTTTACGGCCACCGCAACGATGTCGAGGGGTTCGCGAAGGCGCTCGTCGAATTCGACTCCACGCTGGCGGGCATCTTGAGCAAGTTAAAGCCCGAAGACATGCTGATCCTCACCGCTGACCACGGCAACGACCCGACTTCGCCGAGCACCGACCACAGCCGCGAGTTCGTGCCGGCATGCGTCGTCAGGCAAAACTCAGAACCGAAGAATCTAGGAGAGGTGGAAGGGATGACCGCCATCGGAGCTTCCGTGGCGGCGCACCTCCGCTTGGAGTGGCCAATTGGTTTTGACCTCCAAACTTAGAAGAGGGCTCGGAGCCGCCAAGGGGAGAGCGATCGCGACCCGAACCTCTTCGTATATTATCTTGGACGACATAATCGCTCCAGATAGGTGACTCTCTTGCGAATCAAAACGCAAATTTGCATTGACCTCAAGTTTTGAACCTAGTCCTCGCCAAAGATCTTTGCCGAAATACCTATTTATTTCATGAGCTATCGAGTTACCGTCCGTTACTTTGCTGCTTTGCGTGAGCAGAGGGGAATAGGAGTGGAGTCTTTGGAGACGATGAGCGACACTCCGGCTCGGCTTTTCGAGGAGATGGCCGAGGTTCATGGTCTGAAGCTCGACCCTAGTTTGGTGAGGGCAGCGATCGGCGACGAGTTCGTTTCTATGGACCGGCCCCTAATGGATGGAGATGAAATCGTGTTCTTGCCTCCGATGGCGGGGGGCTAAATTTGTTCGGCATCCAGTCGTTTCCGATTGGTCATGATCTTCTTGGTTCGGCTGCTGCGGCGGGAGCTCGCGTTATTTTCGACGGCCGGGTCCGCGATCTCAACGAGGGCCACGCCGTAGAGGCGATTGAGTACGAAGCTTACGAGCCCCTGGCCTCCGCGGAGGGCACAAGGATTCTCGCTGAGGCTCGTGACCAGTTCGCTCTAATCGACCTCGCCTGTGTGCATCGCACCGGACTGCTTCAACTTGGCGACGTCGCGATTCGGGTCGAGGTTTTGGCGAGGCACCGCAAGGAGGGTTTCGCCGCCTGCGAATGGATCGTCGACGAAGTCAAGCGCCGGGTGCCCATCTGGAAGAAGGAGCGCTACTCCGACGGCGCGACCCACTGGGTTGGTGCTGGGGACGCTGACGATCCGTCGTCGGCGGAAGCCGAGTTTTACCGCCGTCAGATGCGCTTACCGGAGGTCGGGGAGGCGGGTCAGGCGAAGCTTAAGGCGGCGCGGGTTTGGGTGGTTGGGGCGGGCGGTCTGGGCTGTCCCGCGCTCACGTATTTGGCAGCCGCCGGCGTCGGGCACCTTACGGTGGTGGACAGCGACGTCGTGGAGGCGAGCAACCTTCATCGTCAGCCCCTTTACGCGTACCAAGACCGGGGCCGAAAAAAGGCTGAAGTAGCGGCAGAAAAGCTGCGGGGCCAAAACCCTTTTCTCACTGTGAGGGCGCTGACCGAACGGCTGACGCCAGAGAACGTCGAGCGCCTTTTTGAAAGGGCCGACTTGGTGATCGACGGGACGGATAATTTCGAGTCCAAGTTTCTCCTTAGCGATGCGGCGATGCGGTTAGACGTGCCCGTGGTGACGGCGAGCCTCTACCAATGGGAGGGCCAGGTTCAAATTCTTCGTTCCGGCGGTCCTTGCCTCCGCTGTCTTTGGCCCGAGGCGCCGGCGGCGGATTGCGTGGGCTCTTGCGCGGAGGTCGGGGTGTTGGGTTCGGTTGCGGGGGTGATTGGGAGCGTGCAGGCTCAGGTCGCTCTAATGGAGTTGCTCGGTTTGCCGGGCAACCTGGCTTCGGGCGAGGTGGTGCTGATCGACCTTTGCAGCCTTGAGACTCGGCGGCTGCGGGCGGCGAGGCGCTCCGATTGTGTAGCCTGCGGTTCCATGCCATCCGCTGCGTTTCCTCCGTCGTTGGAGGTCGAGCCCACCGCCGACCTTAGCGCTTACCGCCAGATCGACATTCGCGAACTGCAGGAACTGGCAATCCAGCCCTATGTCGGCGCGGCTTCCATGCCTACTTCCACGTTCGACCCCAACGCGCTGCCCGAGGGGCCGGTGCTCCTCGTCTGCCAGCATGGCGTGCGGAGTCTGCGAGTGACGAAATGGCTACGCGAGAACGGCAGGCAAGACGTCTGGTCGCTTCGAGGCGGCGTGGCGTTGTTGACGGGCGAGGATCTGGTCTGATGAGTGATGAGGAGGAGCGGTTGAGGGGGAAGGGTCGCTTCCGTCCATCACTCGTCGTTCTCCACAGTCCCCTTTTGCGCTAACAAGAAAATAAGCGGCTCCTCCGCATCGTCCTGGGGAGCGGGAGTCCATCCCGGGGGTTCGAAAGAGCCGTACAGGGCAGCCGGGTGCCCGCCACGGTATGCCCAGCCTTGATCGCCGTAGCTCCAGTGCCAATACTCGCTTGGGTAGTTGGTTAGCTCCGAGCTCGCCATCGCCTCGCGCAGAATTTGCCGATGCTTTTGAACCTCTGGGTCGAGACCCGAGGCGAAGTGGTTGAATGCCTTCGAGTCGGTGGGCTCGAACGGCGAATGCATATCGAATGGCTCGCCTCGATCGTTAACCAAGAAGACGTCCACCGCGCCGCCAGTTGTGTGTGGAGGCGGCACTCGGCGATCCATGGGGGCCGTGTACTGGTTAACCACCCTCGTCAGGTGCCGGTCGTTCCAGTCGGGATTGCGCTCCTTGAACCAGGCGTGGATCGAAGCGTACATGCGGCGCTGGATTAAGGGCGGCCGCCAGCCCTCGACGATGGCTAGTCGATAACCCTTGGGCGTCGCCTCATTTGCCTTGAAAAGCATCGTCGCCACAGAAGCCCGCACCAGGGTTTCGCGTCGGTAGTTGAAGCGGGGACGATCCAAGAGCAGATCTGGGCACTCCTTCGTAAAGTCCACCATCGGCTCCCCATTGTCGTGGATTGGCACATGACGGAGTTGGCTGACGGGTTCGGCTGGGGAAGGGGGTTTCATTTTGATGGAGTTGATGGCCCTGATGAAATTGAAGGCGTGATGAAATAGAGGTTGAACTTATCATCTCCTCCGGCGCGGTCTTGACGGAAGTCCGCGGGTCGGAGTCAATTCCATCAACTCCACCAGGGCCATCATCTTCTCAGCCCTTTCGAAACGACCAATCGCTCAAGGCCATCGAAGAAGAACTGAACCAAAAGCGCCAGGACGGCGGCCGCGATGCCGCCTCGCAGGATGAGGTCGTTGTCGCTGAGAGCGAGGCCGGTTTGGATGGGCTGGCCTAAGCCGCCCGCGCCGATGAAGGCGGCGATGACCGCGGTGCCGACGTTGATGATGGCGGCGGTCTTGATGCCCGCAAGGATGGTGGGAAGGGCGAGGGGCATCTCGACCTTCCACAATCGGGCGCGAGCCTCGAGGCCGAGGGCGGCGGCCGACTCGCGCAATCCGGGCGCAATCCCGCTCAGCCCCGCCGCCGTGTTACGCACGATGGGCAGGAGACTGTACAGGAAGAGGGCGAGGACGGCGGTCTTGGCGCTGGCGCCGAGCCATGCGACGGGCACCAGGAGCGCGAAGAGAGCGAGCGAAGGAATCGTTTGGATAAGGCCAGTTACCGTCAAAATCGCGCTGCCGCCGAAGCCGGGACGGCTGGCCCAGATGCCCAGAGGCAACCCAACCAAGATGGCCAAGCCCAGGGAAATCCCGACCAGCTCCAGATGCACCAGCGTGTCGTGCAGGAGCTCGCCGATCCAGGGCTTCGACTCGCCGGTTGGGGCGGGCTCTGCAAAGCTGAGATGTTTGGCTAGAAACCCTCGAGCGACCGCTGCGGGATCTTTGGTTTTCTCAGCCTCTGCGTTGAGAGCTACCATCGTCGGCTCATCGATTTTGCCCGTAAGGGTCTCGAGCGCCTTCGGCAGGCGAGAGTCGGCGTCCAGGCGAAAAAGAAAGACAGCCTTGTACTGGGGGAAAAATCCCAGGTCGTCATCGAGAACCTCCAGGTTTTTGGTCTGGATGTCGGCGTCCGTCGAGTAGGCGTCCTTCAAATCGATCTCGCCCGACTGTAGCGCGGTGTAGCCCAGCTTGTGCTCGATGCCGCGAACATTGTCCAGCTTCAAGCCGTAGCGCTCCGCCATCGGCTTCCACCCGTCCTTACGGCCGAGAAATTCCAGCGTCGGCCCACACTTCAGGTCGGGATGCGCGCGGAGATCACTCATCTTCGTGATTCCAAGCGCCTGCGCCCGGCTCTTTAGCATCACCAGCGCGTAGGTGTTGTTGAATCCCAGCCGGCCCGACATGCCAACTCCGTAGGTCTTTAGGGCTTCCCGGATCGCATCGTCGGTCATCGCCTCCTTGTGCTTGAGGAGCTCCTGGGTGATCGTGCCCGTGTACTCGGGATAGACGGTAATCGAGCCTTGCTGAAGGGCCTGCCAGCAGATGATCGTCGCGCCCAAGTTCTGCTTGACATCGACCTTTAATCCCGCCTTTTCGATCACGCCCTTCGCGATCTCGCCTAGGACGTTGGACTCCGTGAATTTCTTCGATCCGACCGTGACCTGGGCAGATAGGTTCGCTGCAGAAACAAGCCCAAGGAGGAGAGCCGTCGGTTTGGAATTTCGAATTTTGATCTTGGAATTTGGAGCGTTGACAGCGGTACGCAGTCGTCGTTTCCAAATGACTCGCCAATTCCAAATTCCAAAGTCAAAATTCCAAACTTTCACAGAGCCACCATCCCGCGCTGCGCGTTGAGAAACTCGGTTACGAAGTCGGCGGCGGGTCGCTGGCGGAAATCGTCGAGAGATCCCTCCTGGACAATCTGGCCCGCTCGCATCAGGACGATGCGGTCAGCCAGGTAGGCAGCTTCGCCCATGTCGTGGGTCACGAGGACGACGGTTTGGCCGAGCTCTTGAAAAATGCTCTTGAGGTCTGTCTGCAATCCCGCTCGAACCATGGGATCGAGAGCGCCCAACGGCTCGTCGAGGAGAAGCGCTTTTGGTTGGAGCATGAGAGCGCGCATGAGTCCAACGCGCTGGCGTTGCCCGCCGCTAAGCTCGCCCGGATAGCGCGACATGGTGTCCGACTCCAAGTGGGTCAGGGCCAACAGCTCTTTGACCCTCTTCTCGATCTCCGCCGGAGCGCGCCTAAGTTGGCGGGCCATGAGGGTGACGTTGTCCTTCGCGGTGAGGTGGGGGAACAGCCCGCCTTCCTGAATAACGTATCCTGCGGCTCGGCGGATGGCAATCTCCGTTGCCTCGCCGACAGGTTTACCGTCGAACAAAACTTGTCCGCTCGTTGGACGCACGAGCCCGAGAATGAGGCGAAGTACGGTGGACTTGCCGCAGCCGCTCGGGCCGATCAGAGCCGTCGTCTTGCCTTCAGGAAATTGAAGGGAAAGCTGTCGGACGGCAGGGCCGTCGCGGTACTCCTTTGTGACAGACTGAAGCTCGATCATTCGGCACACCTCAGACCGAGGAATCCTTGACGGTAGCCAGGGACGTACCAGTTACGAAAGCTACGGCGCAAGATGGGCGCTGCCGTCGCGAACGAACCACCGCGACAAACGCGGTGCTCGCCTTTCATATGGTCCGCCGAATATCCTTCATAGGGAAACGCCTCGAAGCCAGGATAAGGCAGAAAGGCTGAACTCGTCCACTCCCACGTCCCGCCCGCCATGCCGCGGATGCCATTTGGATTGGGAAGCAAGTTTCGCGCGGGTTCGGGTCCCCAGGCACTTAGCCCGTAGGATGCCATTTCTGTTGTTGCGGCTTCGTTTCCCCCTGAGAAGGCACAGTCTGCGACGCCTCCGGACGAGGCGAATTCCCATTCGGCTTCGGTCGGCAGGCGTTTCTCCGCCCACATGCAATATGCCTCAGCCTCGTGCCAACTAATCGAGCTCGCCGGCTCCGTCGGATCAATTGGACGCAGTCCAGCCGGGGAAAAGATGAAAGGCGCATCTTCGGTCTGGATCCAATATTCGGGCAGCGTCGCGTCTTCTTCGCAGCGCCATTCCCATCCTCGCTGGGACCAAAACTCGGGTCGGTGGTATCCATGGTCGTCGACGAAAAGCGACCACTGCTTCGCCGTGACGGGCGCTTCCGCGAGGGAGAAGGGTCCGACTTCGACTTCGTGCGCGCCCTTTTCATTGTCGTAGCCGCACGAGGCGTCGCTTCCCATCGTGAAAGCGCCACCCTCGATCTTCACCATGGCCGTTCGGGCTTCGCCCGACCAACTAGGCAGCGACCCGAACGCGGGTTGAATAACCCGAGCTTCAGGAGGGTTCGCTTCCTGCCAGGCTCGTTGGTGAATCAGACACAGCATCTCCGCGATCGTCTCTTGGTGCTGGCACTCGTGTTGATGGGCGAATTCCCAGACGTAGCCCTCGCGCAGGTAGGGATCGTCGGGATCGAGCGGGGTGCGATCAAGGGCCTCCAATACGATCTCCCGCGTATCCGCCAGATAGTTCTTGAGGCCGATACGGTCCGGAATGCTGACGCGATTGTCCTTCGGATTGTCCGGGGTATCTGCGAGAAGGAACGAGAGATGCTCATCCAGGCAAGGCCGCTGCAGGGCCTCGCAGCTCACCCACCACTCCTCGGTCCGCCCGATATGCCCGAAGTGCCACCCGATCGGGGAATAGAAGGTGTGTACGCGGCGACGCAGGAAATCATCGGGCACTTGATCGAGGAGCCAAAGAGTCTTTGAGCGCGCCTCCACCAGGCGCCGGGCGATGGCTTCCTTGAGCTCGCTCATGCCTTTCTCAGCATATCCAGCGCAAACCATCCTCGCTCGTCGCTCCACCGCCGGATGCTTCTCAGGCCCGCCTGTTCCGTCAACCGGCGGAAGCTCTCCTCTGTGTACTTCTGGGAGAACTCGGTGTGGATTCGCTCGCCAGAGCGGAATTGAACGGGAAGATCCAGAGCCTCGACGCACACCTGCTGCTCGATCTTGCTGACGAGACGCATCTCCACCCGCTCGTCGGACTTGCTGTAAGGAGCCTCATGGGCAAACAGCGAGGGATCGAATGTGCCGTCCAGCTCCCGGTCGATTCGGGCGAGCAAATTGAGATTGAATTCGGCGGTAACCCGGGCCAAGTCGTTGTAGGCGGCTTCGATCACGGCAGAATCTTTGACGAGATCGGTGCCAACCAACAACCGATCGTGCGGCGTCATCGCTTCGGCTAAGCACTTTAGAAAGTCGATCGCTTCCGCATTTTCGAAATTGCCGATGTTGCTGCCAAGGAAGAGAATCAACTTGGGCTGATCGAAATCGGGCATCGCCCCAATGCAATCGAAGTATTCGCCCGCAAGCGCGGTAATTCGTAAGCTCGGAAATTCGCCGAGTAGCGCCTTAGAGGACTCGACGAGAAATTCCTTGGAGATGTCGATGGGAGCGTAATCAAGCTTCGATTGCTTTTCGAGAATTGCTGAGATGAGCTGGCGGGTCTTTTTCGAGCTTCCACTACCGAACTCGACCAAGGACAACCCGCCCCTACCCGCCTCGGTGCCGCAGGGGACGACGGCTTCCGCTACGATCTCGTCGCGACAAGACTCAAAAATCGATGCCTCGCAGCGCGTCAAATAGTATTCCGGAAGGTTCGTGATCTGCTCGAACAGCTCCGAACCGCGCCGATCGTAGAAGAACCGACTGGGCAGCGATTTTGGGTTCGACCGCAGGCCCTCGCAGACAGCCGCAGCAAAATCCAGCCTTGCGCGCTGGCTGGGCACCTCGATTAGGCTTAGTCGGTCGCTCATCTCGTTTCTCCCGTAACGGCGATGTTCGTGGCGAGGCAAGTGGCCGGCGCGGCGAATCCGTCGCTGACCCGTTCCCCAATTCTACAGCGAGAGCGCCGAAGGGGTTAGCATGGAAGAAGTATGCGACACTTCGATGTCCTGATAATTGGCGGCGGCCAAGCCGCCTTTCCTTTGACCGACGCCCTGGTCGAAGCCGGCAAGACCGTCGCGATCGCCGAGCGAAAGCATCTCGGGGGCTCCTGCGTCAACTTCGGATGCACGCCTACCAAGGCTGCGCTTGCTTCGGCATCGCTGGTTCACGAGGCGCGTCGCGGAAGCGAATTCGGGCTGCATTTTGCCGGCGTCGAGGTTCACTTTTCCGCCGTGCTTACTCGGGCCAGAGGAATCAAGGAGGAATCGCGCGAGGGCTTGGAGGACGAGTACGCCCGAAAGGACAACCCCAAAATACTTCGGGGCCATGCGAGGTTGGCTGGAAGAGGCCAGGGAGGTTTTCACGCGGTCATCGGCTCGGAAACCGTCTCCGCGACGACCGTCGTGCTCGACACGGGGACGCGAACTGCTTTCCCCCCGATCGTCGGGCTAAACGAGACGAACTGCATTCATTCCGGCAACTGGTTGGACGTGGCCGACCTTCCTCCCCGCCTCGCGGTGCTCGGGGGAGGCGTCATCTCGCTGGAGATGGGCCAGTTTTATCGGCGAATGGGCAGCGATGTCACGATTTTCGAATCCGGCGCGCGCATCTTCCCGCGCGAAGACGAAGACGTCGCAGCGGAACTCGTGAAGCAACTGGGCAATGAGAAGATTAAGTTCAAGACTGGCATCAAAGTGGACCGGATCGAGCAGGACGGCCAGGGCATCAAGCTGACCTGGGCCGAAGGCAGTGAGCAGTTCGACAACATCTTTGTCGCGACGGGCCGAACGCCAAACACGGACGATCTTGGACTTGAAACCGTGGATGTATCACTGGACGAAAGGGGCTATGTGAAGGTCGACGATGGCTTGGCAAGCTCGACGAAGGGAATTTATGCGGTTGGCGATATCCGCCCCGGTCCGCAGTTCACCCACGCCTCCTGGGACGATTTTCGGGTCATGCGGTCGCAGCTTTTGGGAGACGGCTCTCGCACGACCAAGGGGCGCGTCGTTCCCTACGCAGTTTTCACCGACCCCGAGCTGGGTCGGGTTGGGATGACTGAAAAGGAGGCCCGCGAATCGGAACGGCCTATTAAAGTGGGCAAATTCGAAATGACCCACAACGGGCTCGCCCGTGAACGTCGCAAGCGCCACGGCTTCGTCAAGGTGATCGTCGATGCGGAGAAGAACACCGTCTTGGGAGCTGCAATTTTGGCGGCGGACGCGAGCGAGATGATTCAACTCTACGCGACGATGATGGTTCTGGATGCCGATTACCGCATCGTGCGAGACTCCATCGTCTCGCACCCGACCTATATGGAAGCGGTCCAGAGCGCACTGGAAGCGGTTGAGTGAGGTTGTGTACGTCGGTTATTGCGGACTGGGCGACAGGAACCCGCGTATTGTCGTGATATGATGTAGCGGCAAGTCATGGAGAGCACTCGCGACCCGTCTCGCACGATAAAGCTTGGGGATGAATTTGCCTCCGCTCGTGTCGAGGCGGAGCTTCTTGCGGCGATCGTCCGATCGTCGGACGATGCGATCGTCGGTAAGGACCTCAATGGACGGATCACAAGCTGGAACCCTTCCGCGGAGAGAATCTTCGGGTACACGGCTGAGGAGGCGGTGGGCCGCCAGATTTCGCTGATTATCCCGCCGGAACGCGTCGACGACATGTACAAAATCCTCGGCGGCGTCGGTCGGGGCGAAACCTTCGATCACTTCGAGACCGTGCGCGTCCGCAAAGACGGGCAACGCATCACTGTTTCCTTGACCGTTTCTCCAATCCGTGATGCCACGGGCAAGGTGATCGGCGCGTCGAAGATCGCGCGAGACGTCACCGAGCAGCGCCGATCCGAAATGGCGCAGAAGTTTCTCTCGGAGGCCAGCGTCTTACTTGCCTCTTCGCTCGACTACCGCACCACCCTTAATAACGTCGCCAACTTGGCCGTTCCTCGACTAGCCGACTGGTGCGCGGTCGACATTCTTGAACCCTCGGGCAAGGTGGATCGGCTGGCGGTCGCTCATGTGGATCCCGAAATGGTGCGCTGGGCTCGCGAGATACAAGCACAGCGACCCATTGATATGGACGCTCCTTCGGGAGTGCCGAATGTTCTGCGAACCGGAAAGTCGGAGATCTATCCGACGATAACTCCCGAAATGCTGGCTCACGTGCCCGAGGAGGACCTCGCGCTCATTGAGCAGATGCAGATCCGATCCGTCGTCCTTGTTCCTCTCGTCTCGCGAGGAAGGACGATTGGGGTAGTCAGCTTCGTCTCGTCCATTCCAGGTCGTTATGGCGAGTTCGACTTACGCCTTGCCGAGGAGCTTGGACTCAAGGCAGGCTTAGCGGTGGACAACGCCTGGCTTCTGAGCTCGCTTCAAGAAGAGCTTGAAGTGCGAAAGCGCGCGGAGAGGACTCTCGAAGTTAAGGCCAGCGAGTTGTCGATTCTGTACGATGCAAGCAAAGATCTTGGAAGCACTCTCGACGTCGCTGAGGTGTATCTCAATCTGCAACGGCTCGTGGCCAAAGTCATGGACGGTGAGAATCTCGTAGTCTCCTGTTATTCCGCGGACGATGACCTCATCCGATGCGAATTTGGCTACGTCGATGGGGTTCCGATCGATGCGAAATCATTGCCACCCTTGCCTTTGAATCGCTCGGGTGGTGGCCTCCAGAGCCAGGTCATTCTCAGCGGCGAGCCGATGCTAATTGGCGACGTTCAGAAGAGAGTAACCGCGCCGGGGGCAAATTTCTTGGATGTCGACGCAAAAGGGAAGCAGAAGCGGATCGAGACTTCCGCCGATACCTCCGTGAAGTCGATGCTGCTCGTTCCGATCCGAATGAAGGATGAAGTGATCGGTGTCGTCCAGGTTATGAGCGCTCGCGAAGGCGCCTATGATGCAGACAACCTCCGAATGCTCCAAGCGCTCGTCTTGCAGATGGCCGCGGCAACCCAAAACGCGCACCTCTACCATAAGACCCTAAAGGCAGAGAATCGCTATCGGACGCTCGTTTCTGCTAGCACTTCGGTCGTTTGGGCCGCTGATGGGTCCGGACAATGGAATGCTGATCAGTCCGGCTGGCAGGCTTACACGAATCAGAAAGATGAGGAGCAGCTCGGGGAAGGTTGGCTGAACTCTGTGCACCCCGCCGATCGTCCCTTTGTCGAAAAGGCCTGGGAAGACGCGCTTGAATCGCAAAAAGCCTTCGCCATCGAATGCCGTATTTGGCATCAGCCATCCTCCAGCTACCACTATTGCGATTTGCGTTCGGTGCCGGTTTGCGACGCCGACAAGGTTCTCGAGTGGGTTGGCACCGTCACCGATATCCACGAGCGCAAGCGCGCCGAACGCCGCTCTGAATTTCTGCTTACCCTCAACGACCGTATTCGATCCCTCGAAACGCCCGAAGCAATTCTTCACGGAGTAGTCGTCGCCTTAGGGGAGGAACTTGCCGCGAACCGGTGCAGCTACGGAGAAGTATCCGAGGATGGCCGGTCCCTCACTATCTCGGACGATTATGTGCGGGGAGTGAAGAGCATCGTGGGAAAGATCGAGGTCTCCATCGAGCGCTCCCATACGATTGCACCGCTGCGGCAAGGCCAAGTCGTCGTCGTAAACGACACCTGTACTGCTGAGAGACTCGAGGGCATTGGCGAAGACCAGCGCCAGATCATGGAGCGCATGGATGTCCGGTCCTACATCGCCGTTCCGGTGCTTAAGGGTGCGGGCTTGACCCTCCAGGGAGTGCTCTCCGTACAAGACTCGCGCCCCCGGGTGTGGACGGGCGAGGAGATCGAACTGACTGTCGAAGCCGCCGAACGAGCCTGGCTCGCCGTCCAGTCTGTTCGGGCAAGGCTGGAGATCGAGAAGCTCAACGCGGAGTTAGAAAACCGAGTTCGGGAACGCACGGCTGCGCTCGAAGCCGTTAACCGCGAGTTGGAGGGCTTCTCCTACACAGTGTCGCACGACCTTCGCGGTCCCCTACGGGCCATCACCTCTTCGAGCATGATGCTGATCGAGGACTACGGCGACCAACTCCCCGCCGACGCTCAGCATCGCCTAAAGAGGCAGGTCACTGCCGCCAATAAGCTTGCTCGCCTCATCGACGATGTACTCAAGCTCTCGCGACTGACCAGGATGGAGTTAGCCAAAGAGAAAGTCGATCTGTCTACGATCGCCCGCGAGGTCGCCGACGAGGTGAGGGCCCGACGGCCGGACGCGGAGCCGGAATTCACGATCGCCCCCCAACTCTGTACCGAGGGCGACACCCAGCTTCTAAAGCTGATGTTGCAGAACCTTTTCGAGAATTCGATCAAGTTCGGCAAGAACGGCCGTCCCCGCATTTGGGTGGGCAAGAAGTCGATCAAGGGTCGCGACGTTTTCTATGTTCAAGACGACGGGATCGGATTCGAACAGCAATACGCCGAGAAGATTTTCACCCCGTTCGAGAGACTGCACCGGGACGAGGAATATCCCGGCACCGGAATCGGACTCGCGAACGTGCGGAGAGTCATCGAGAAGCACGGCGGCACGATCTGGGCGGAGGGCCAGCCCGAGCAAGGCGCGACCTTCTTCTTCACCATCTAGCCCGATTGCGACGATAGCGGCGAAAAGCGTATGCTCTCGCAATGCTTAGCGTCGCAATGTACTCCCTTCTCGCCGCCCAGGGCCAGCCTAGTGGAGCCCAAGGACAACCGGGCCAAACCTCCCGAGCGCCTCAGCAGGGCAGGACGCAACCCACCAGTCCGGACGCACCCATCGCGCCGATGATCGACATCCAGTCGTCGGTTACGCATCACAGCATCAACCTGCCGAGCGGCACCATGGCTTACAATGCCACAGCCGCGCAGATTCCCCTTCGTAGCGACACCGGCGACGTCGAGTGCCGGATGTTCTATGTGGCCTACACGAAGGACGTGCCGGGCGGCGAGGCGCGAATGGCGGGCGGGGGTGTCTTGCCGGCGGAAGACAATCATCGCCCGGTAACGTTCGCATTTAACGGCGGGCCGGGTTCTGCGACGCTCTGGCTGCACATGGGGGCCCTCGGTCCGAAGCGCGCGCCGATGAACGACGATGGCACGCTCCCGAGCCCGCCATATCAAGCTGTCGACAACATGGATTCATGGCTCGACTTCACCGATGTCGTCGTAATCGACGCCCCCGGAACCGGGTACAGCCGCCTCGCCCGGGCCGACCTTGCATCCAAATACTTCGGCGTCCAGCCCGATATCGCCGCGTTTACGACCTTCATTCGCAACTGGCTCTCCCAGCACCGTCGATGGGGCTCGCCGCTCTTTGTCGCCGGGGAAAGCTATGGCGGCATTCGCGGTTCGGGCTTGAGCGCCAGCCTGTTCCGATCCGGGGTCGCTCTAAGCGGGTTCGTCAGCATCTCCGGCACAAGCAACTTCATGACCCTCGACGGCATGCGCGGCAACGACACCACGTTCATTTCATTCCTCCCGTCCATGGCGGCCTGCGCGTGGTACCACCACAAGCTCACGCCCCGATTCAAAGATGTTTCGAGCGTGGTGAAGGAATCGCAGGAGTGGATCGACAAGGAATACGCCAACGCCCTGCAGCGCGGCGATAGCCTGAGCCCTGCGGAGAAGGATCACATTGCGGAGAAGATGCACGAGTATCTCGGCATTAGCAAAGCTTTTTGCCTGGGCTACAACTTACGCGTGCCCGAGTTCGCCTTTTTCACCGAGCTTCTTCGATCGGAGCGACTCCAGATCGGACGCTACGACGGCCGATTGACTGGCAAGAACGAACTGGAAGTCGGCGGCGGGAGAGGCGGCGGAAGCGACCCGAGCGACGACGCGAC